>NZ_JARAYQ010000580.1:0-1003 GCF_033794505.1 Streptomyces sp. MB09-01
GGCGAGACCGGCGGCGACGACGTTCTTGGCGACCCAGCGCATCGCGTACGCGGCGGAGCGGTCCACCTTCGACGGGTCCTTGCCGGAGAACGCGCCGCCGCCGTGGCGGGCCATGCCCCCGTACGTGTCGATGATGATCTTGCGGCCGGTCAGGCCGGCGTCGCCCATCGGGCCGCCGATCTCGAAACGGCCGGTCGGGTTCACCAGCAGCCGGTAGCCCTCGGTCTCCAGCTTGATGCCGTCCTCGGCGAGCTGACGCAGGGTGTGCTCGACGACCGACTCGCGGATGTCCGGGGCCAGCAGGGCCTCCAGGTCGATGTCGCAGGCGTGCTGGGTGGACACGACGACCGTGTCCAGACGCACCGCCCGCTCACCGTCGTACTCGATGGTCACCTGCGTCTTGCCGTCGGGACGCAGGTAGGGGATCGTCCCGTTCTTGCGGACCTCGGACAGCCGGCGCGAGAGCCGGTGCGCGAGGTGGATCGGCAGCGGCATCAGCTCGGGGGTCTCGTCGCAGGCGTATCCGAACATCAGGCCCTGGTCGCCGGCGCCCTGCCGGTCCAGCTCGTCCTCATCACCCTCCACCCGGCTCTCGTAGGCCGTGTCCACGCCCTGCGCGATGTCGGGGGACTGGGCGCCGATGGACACCGACACACCGCAGGAGGCGCCGTCGAAGCCCTTCTGCGAGGAGTCGTAGCCGATCTCCAGGATCTTCTCCCGCACCAGCTGCGCGATCGGGGCGTAGGCCTGCGTGGTGACCTCGCCGGCTATGTGCACCAGGCCGGTGGTGATGAGGGTCTCCACCGCCACCCGCGAGGCCGGGTCCTGTGCGAGGAGCGCGTCGAGGATCGTGTCGCTGATCTGGTCGGCGATCTTGTCGGGGTGGCCCTCGGTCACGGACTCCGAGGTGAACAGACGGCGGGACATCTCACTCCTGATGGTGTGGGAAGAGGTGCTCGGATCGGTCGGATCGGTGGGATCGGTGGGGTCGGTGGGGTCGGTG
>NZ_JARAYQ010000581.1:0-996 GCF_033794505.1 Streptomyces sp. MB09-01
CTGCAGGGGCTGAAACCGCGCTCCGCGCGATCCGGCCCTCCGGGCGCTTGCAGCCTCAACGCCGGCCACATCCAGCCCCGCCGGCGTTCGAGGCACGGGGTGCGGGGCGGAGCCCCGGCGGCGGCGCGGCCGGGCTGTTCTCGCGTCTGCTCCGCCGGAGCACGCCGGGCCCGACCCCCGCCCCCACCCCGGCAGGGGCACCGGCAGGGGCGCCGGCCCACACCCGCAACCTCGGCGTCCGCCGCGCCCGCACGGACGTGCTCCGCGGCATCGACCTCACGGTGGCGGCGGGCGAGACCATCGCCCTCATGGGCCGCAACGGCGCCGGCAAGTCCACCCTCCTCGCCACCCTCGTCGGCACGCTCGCCCCCACCACCGGCGAGGTGACCGTCGGCGGCCGGACTCCCCACCGCACGCCGCCGCCCGACATGGTGCGCCGCGTCGGCCTCGTCCCGCAGGAGCCACGCGACCTCCTCTACGCCGACACCGTCGCCGCCGAGTGCGCCGCCGCCGACTCCGACGCCGGCGCGGCCCCCGGCACGTGCCGGGATCTGGTGTCGGCGCTGCTTCCGGACGTCCCCGACGACATCCACCCCCGGGATCTCTCCGAGGGCCAGCGCCTGGCCCTGGCCCTGGCGCTCGTCCTCACCGGCCGCCCGGCCCTGCTGCTCCTGGACGAGCCCACCCGGGGCCTGGACTACGCCGCCAAGGTCCGCCTGATCGAGATCCTCCGCGGCCTGGCCGCCGACGGCCACGCCATCGTCCTGGCCACCCACGACGTGGAGCTCGCCGCCGAGCTGGCCCACCGCGTGGTGATCCTGGCCGGCGGTGAGGTCGTCGCGGACGGCCCGACCGCCGAGGTCGTCGTCTCCTCGCCCGCCTTCGCGCCGCAGGTGGCGAAGATCCTGGCCCCGGGTCACTGGCTCACGGTGAGCCAGGTCGCGGCGGCCCTCGACGCGGCGGAGGCCCGGTGACCCGCCCAGCCCGTTCCAGTTC
>NZ_JARAYQ010000582.1:0-985 GCF_033794505.1 Streptomyces sp. MB09-01
CCCCCACGCCGGGTGATCTGAAGCTGGCCAACCCCGGCCCGCAGACCTGCAAGTTCAACCAGTCCTGCACCATCCAGCTCACCGCCACCGGCGGCAAGCCCACCTACCGGTACGCGGCCACCGGCCTGCCCTGGGGCCTGACCGTCGACGCCGGCTCGGGACGCATCTCCGGCAAGCCCTGGGGCAGCGGCACGGTCCAGATCACGGCGACCGCCACCGACACCACCGGCGCCACCGTCACCGCCGCGTTCCCGCTCACCATCAACTGGTTCTAGCCGCTGCCGAGGAGGCATCCGTGTACCTGTCGACCAGCCGGGCCGCGGACATCGCCGGGGACACCCCGGTTCCGAAGGGCCCCCTGCGGGCCGTTCCCGGCACGGTGTTCGCGCTCGGACTGGTCAGCCTGGTCACGGACGTCTCCGCGGAGATGGTCACCGCGGTCCTGCCGCTGTACCTGATGGCCGGACTAGGCATGTCCCCGCTCGCGTTCGGCGCCCTGGACGGGCTTCACCAGGGCGCCACCGCGCTCCTGCGCCTCGCCGGCGGCAGGATCGCCGACCGCACCCACCGCCGCAAGCTCGTCGCGGGCACCGGCTACGCCCTCTCCGCCGCGTGCAAGGCCGCCCTGCTCGCCGTCACCACCCCCTGGTCGGTCGCCGCGGTGCTGGCCGCCGACCGGACCGGCAAGGGCCTGCGCACCGCCCCGCGCGACGCGCTGATCTCGCTGTCCGTATCGCCGCAGGAGCAGGGCCGCGCCTTCGGGGTGCACCGCGCGCTGGACACGGCGGGGGCGCTGCTGGGGCCGCTGGCCGCGTTCGGGGTGCTGTGGGTGGCGGTGGACGGGTACGAGGCCGTGTTCACGGTGAGCTGCTGCATCGCCGTGCTGGGGGTGGTGCTGCTCGCCCTCTTCGTGCGGGAGGCTCCCGCACCCGTCCACCGCCACCCACAGCACCCCGAACGCGGCCAGCGGCCCCAGCAGCGCCCC
>NZ_JARAYQ010000583.1:0-963 GCF_033794505.1 Streptomyces sp. MB09-01
GAACCCGCCCACCCAGCACAAGAACCACCGCCCCAGAAAACAACAGAAACGGCAGAGCAGAAGTCGGAAGTCGGAAGTCGGGAGTCGGGAGTCGGGACCAAAGGCGCAGGAACGGCCACGAGCGGTCGAGCGGAAGCAGGAACCACAAACACAAGGACAACCCAGCAGGAACCACCGGACACAGCAGCCGCAGGCGCGGAGACGACAAGGCATGATGAAACGGGCACCGGGGACAGCAGACACAGCGACGACCGGAACGCTGGAACGGAAGTAGAAACCCCAGAAGTAGGGACCAGGGTGGGACCGCAGGCTGAGGACCGCAGGAGCGGTGAAGCGCGAGCGGTGAAGCAGGAACGGCCGAGCAGGAGCGGTCGAGCAGGAGCGGTGAAGCAGCAGCGGTGGAGCAGGAACGGCCGAGCAGGAGTCGGGTGCCGGGGGACGGGGTCCCGCCCGGCCGGAGCAGGCCCGCCGGGCGGGGCTGGTCCGTACCGGCCCGCCCCGCACTGCACCCAGCCCGCGCGCAAACCCGCAAGGCGGACAGCCCCCTACAGACCCAGCCCCCACAAAGCGCGTGCCGACACCCCGACAGGCGCACGCACCACACCCCAACCAGAGGCGTCACCGGGACGACGGCCACCACGCTGCGGGCCGGACCGTGACCCGGCCGGAGCAGCCCGGCCGAAGAAGTGGCCAACTTGGCCGACTGGCCCTGCGCGGACTGCCTCGCGTGCAAGCCCGCAAAGCAGGCAACCCGCAACCGACCAGCCCCCACACAACGTGTGCCGACACCCCGGCAAGGCTTCCACCGAACCCCCGACCAAAGGCGCTACCGGGAACCCGATAGCACGGGCGTACTGAAGCCTGCCATCCGCACCCGCCACGCCTTACCTGCCGCAACACCTCCAACAACACGCCACCCAGGCCGCACAACTCCAACGTCCCCGACCAGGACCTGCCCACCAC
>NZ_JARAYQ010000584.1:0-962 GCF_033794505.1 Streptomyces sp. MB09-01
GGCCGAGCTGCCCGCCGCCCCCCTCCCCGGCACGGCGCAGGCCGCCGAGGAGCCCCGGCACGAAGTGTGGGCGCCCCGGCCCGAGGGCGTCCGCCCGAAGGTGCCGAGCCCCGCTGCGGCCCCGGCGGAGCCCCGGTCCAAGGGCTGGGAGCCGAGCGGGGCCGAGGGCGACCGCCCGGCGAACTCCGCCTCCCGCCCGGCAGGCACCCGTACGCCCCGTGAGGTGTTCGAGCGCATGGCCGAACGGGCGGTGCGCCCCGCCGGGCTGACGCGCAGAGCCGTGGCCCGCGCGCTGGACTCCCTCGTCCTCGCCGCCGTCGCGGCGGCCGTCGCCCTGCCCCTCCTCCCCGAGGCCACCGCCCACGTACGGGCCAAGGTCGACGCCGCCCGCGCCAGCGGACGCACCACCACCGTCTGGCTGTTCGACACGACCATCGCCGGCCACCTGGGCCTGGTCCTCGGCGCGGTCCTCCTCTTCGGGGTGCTGTACGAGGCGCTCCCCACGGCCCGCTGGGGCCGCACGCCGGGCAAGAAGCTGCTCGGCGTGCGGGTGCTGTCCACCGCCACCCTCCGCCCGCCCGGCTTCGGCGCGGCCCTGCGCCGCTGGCTCGTCTACGCCCTCCTGGGCATCCCAGGCAGCCTCTGGTGCCTCGTGGACCGCCCGCGCCGCCAGGCCTGGCACGACAAGGCGGCCAAGACCTACGTGGCCCGCTAGGCCCCCCCGGGGCCCCTTCTCCCCCGAACGGACGCCGTCCCGTTGCGGGGGTGACGGAGCCGGGTTCGACTCGGGCCATGAGTACCGACCAGCCGCCGCCGGGCGAGCCGCCCGAGGAGGACCCGTTCCGCAAGAAGCCCCAGGAACCGACGCCTCCGTCGGGCGGCTCGCCGTACGGCCCGCCGCCTTCCGGAAGCGGCGGCGCCCCGCCGCCCCCCCACACAGCAGCCGACACACTGACCCGGGG
>NZ_JARAYQ010000585.1:0-938 GCF_033794505.1 Streptomyces sp. MB09-01
ATCCACGACAACCAGACCCTCGGGTACGGCCTCCTCGGCGAACTCGGCGCACCACTGGTCACGACGATCCACCACCCCATCACCGTCGACCGCAAGCTCCACCCCCCCCCCGCCCGGGGGGCCCTTTCCTGCCACCGCCACCGGCAAAACCGCGCACCGAGGTCGTCCAGCTCTCCCTGTTCCACATCGAGCCGGAAGCCGCGCAGCCCTTCGCCGAGATCTCTCATGGTCCGCATGCTAGACAGCCGGGCCTGCCGGGGCGCAGGCGGCGGGGCGGGCGGCGACGCATGGGGCGATGCATGCCGCGTCAACACATCGGCGGCGGAGGGCCGTTGCGCCCGCATCCCTCTCGTCCACCAAGAAGCAACGGCGCAAATACCTCACAACTCCCCGAACTGCTCCGCCACCGCGTGAAACAAGTACCTGTCGACTGGTTTTCTTTCGGGAGGCCCGATTACATTGACGACACACCGCAGCGAAAACCGCTCGAAAACAGCGACCTGGGGGACGAGTACGTGGCGAGGGCCAGACAGGAACGGGCCGAGATCACCCGCCAAGCCATTCTCGACGGCGCGGCCACGGCCTTCGACCGCGGCGGATTCGAAGGCACCAGCCTCAGTGACGTCGTGAGGCACGCCGGAGTCACCAAAGGCGCCCTGTACTTCCACTTCCCGTCCAAGGAAGCCCTCGCCCGCACCCTGATGGACGAACAGTTCCAGGTCGCCGCGCACGTCCCCACCATCGAGAACCCGGGCCTGCAGACCGTCATCGACCTCACCCACCAGATGGCGCCTAAAACACTTCCCGAACCCCAGGAAAAAGGAAAAACTCCGGTAGGCCTTTTTCTGTTAAAAAAAAAAAAACACATAAACGACACCAGTCGTGATAGCGGAACACAAACCATCAGGACACGACGGTGGGGAGGTGGAGGGGGTAGG
>NZ_JARAYQ010000586.1:0-929 GCF_033794505.1 Streptomyces sp. MB09-01
GCCCGAGCCCGCGCAGCCCGAGCCCGCGCAGCCCGAGCCCGCGCAGCCCGAGCCCGCGCAGCCCGGGCCTGGGCAGCCCGCGCCCGCGGGGCCCGCGCAGCCCGGGCCCGTACCCCGGCAGCCGGCACCGCCCGCGCCCTCACAGCCCGCACCTGCGCAACCCGCGCACCCCCAGCCCGAGCCCGCGCCTGGGCAGCCCGAGCCGGCGCCCGCGGGTCCCGCGCAGCCTGGGCCCGTACCCCTGCAGCCGGCACCGCCCGCGCCGTCACAGCCCGCGCCCGCGCAGCCTGGGCTCGCGTACGCGGAGCCCGCACGTGCGCCTGGGCGAGAGCCGGGGCACCGGCCCCTGCACGAGCCGTTCGCGCCCGTGCGGCCTGGGCCCGTACCGCCGCAGTCCGGGCTGCCCGGAGCCGCGTACCCGCAGCCGGCGCCACGCGAGGCCGCGCCCGTACACCCGCAGCCGCAGGCCCCGCACCCGCAGACTCCGCCAGCGGCGCCCCGTGGGAACCTTCGGCCCCGGCTCACCTCCTTCGTCGGCCGCGAGCCCGAACTCGCCGCCCTTCGCGAGGACCTGGCCCGGCTGCGCCTCGTCACCCTCACCGGCCCCGGCGGTTCCGGGAAGACCCGTCTCGCCGAACACGCGGCCGCCGCCCACCCCGACGCCGGCTGGATCGTCGAACTCGCCCGTCTCGACCACCCCGCGGCCGTCCCCGGCGCGGTCCTCAGCGCCCTCGGCCTGCGCGAGAACTCCCTCGTCGCCCGCGAGAGCACCGCCGCCGACCCGACCACCCAGCTCGTCGAACACTGTGCGCACCGCAGCCTGCTCCTCGTGCTCGACAACTGCGAGCACGTGATCGGTGCGGCCGCCGAGCTGGCGGAGGAGCTTCTCGCGCGCTGTCCCGGTGTGCAGATCCTGGCGACCAGCCGTG
>NZ_JARAYQ010000587.1:0-909 GCF_033794505.1 Streptomyces sp. MB09-01
ATGCTGTTCGGGCTCGGCTCCGGGTTGTCCTTCATCTACTGGGACAGCAAAAGCATGGGCTTTCCCTTCCTGGGCGGCCGGGTCAAGCCGTTCGAGCTCACCAGGAACCTGACTGCCATGCTCGGACTTGAGCTTTTGATCGGGGAGACCACCTCCCCGCGCAAGGCGTGGCAGAACGTGGCGGCACCCATCGACGCCGGTCGGCCGGTCGGCCTTCAGCTCGACAGCTACCACCTGGACTACTTCAGCACCAAGGTGCATTTCGGCGGGCACGTCGTGGCCATGTTCGGTTATGACGAACAGGACGCCTACCTGCAGGACACCGACCCGCAGGGCGGAGCCGTCTCGACCAGTCTCGCCAGCCTGGCCAGGGCCAGGGCCGAGCGCGGCCCCATGACCGCCAGGAACCGCTCCTTCACCATCACGGCGCCCCGCGGCCTGACCCCACCCCAAGACCGGATCATCCCCGCGATCACGACCTGCGCCGACGCCTTCCTGCACCCGCCCATCGCGAACCTGGGCCACCGGGGCATCGCGAAGGCAGCCGGGCAAGTGCCGAAATGGCTGCAGCGCAGCGCCAACCCGCCCGAGGACCTGCCGCAGGCCGCAGTCCTCATGGAGAGGGCCGGCACCGGCGGCGCCCTCTTCCGCAACCTCTACCGGGACTTCCTCGCCGAGTGCGCCCAGCTGATCGACAGCAACCACCTGCGCACTGGCCACGGCCTGTTCACCGAGGCCGCCGCCCTCTGGACAGAAGTGGCCGCACTCATCGCAGCAGCAGGCACATCCGGTGACGCGAACCAGCTCGTGCGGGCCGGGTCCGTACTCAGTGAACTCGCGCGTATCGAGCGCGATGCGATGAAGGCACTCACCATGCTCTAGGGACCGTCCAGCGAATCGACGGCTGAA
>NZ_JARAYQ010000588.1:0-908 GCF_033794505.1 Streptomyces sp. MB09-01
GCTGCGCGGGGGGCGGCGTTCCGGGGGCGCCCGGTACGCCGGGTCTGCGGCCCCTGACGCGCCGGCCTTCACCCCGCCGCCGGGGCAGCCGGCCGGCACGGGGCTGCCGGGGTCCGACGGCCTCGGCCCGGAGCACGGCCGGCCCGCCCCGCGCGGAGCGCGCTTCGGGCCCCCGCAGGATCCGCTGCCCCGTGGCGTCCGGTTCGGCCGGCCCCGGCCGGAGCCCGTGACACACCGCGAGGCGGCCCCGGTGGCTGGCGGCGAAGCCGCGCCCCGCGCCACGGCCCCGGCCGGGCCCCCGCGGGCCGTCGCCGCCGAACTGCTCTCGCTGCGCGCACAGGGCCGCAGCGGCGAGGCGCTCGCGCTGCTGTGCGAGGCCGCGGCCGGGCCCGCCGAGCGGCTGCCCTGGCTGGCCGCCGAGCTGGCCCGAGCCGGGCTCGCGGCCGACTGGGCCACCCTGCTGTGGGAGGCGGGCTCGCTCCCGCCCGGACAGCTCGCGGCGGCCGCGGCCGCCCTCGGTGACGCGGGCCGGGAGGCCGACTGCGACGCCCTGCTGCGCCAAGGCGTGGCCCGCCCCGCCGCGGAGGTCGCTGACGCCGCGCTCGCCCTCGGTGACGCCGGCCGCGTCCGCGAGGCCGACGCCCTGCTCGGTGCGTTCGTCCGGGTCCGCACCGCCGAGGAGGCGGCCGGGCTGGCCCGGCGCGACCCGCAGTGGTTCGCCCCGCGCCTGCTCCAGGCGGCCCGCGCCCTGCCCGGCTCCCGGCACCGCGACCTCGTCCACGCCCTGCGGGTGGCCGGTATCGCAGCGGGGTAGGGCGTGCCTTCGGGCCAGGCGGGGGAACCACGTGTTTCCCTTAAAAACAACATACCGCCCCCACCGCCTAAAAAGGTTAAGAACTCTGTGGGAG
>NZ_JARAYQ010000589.1:0-890 GCF_033794505.1 Streptomyces sp. MB09-01
GTTTTCGGGGGAGGTGAGGGGGGTCGGGACAGCGCCGTGGCGGCGTTGGCGTCGGCTGTACTCGGTGATGGCCTGCCACAGGTCACTTCGGTCGTTGTCGGGCCAGTAGCCGGGGGTGAAGTACAGCTCTGCGTAGGCGGCGTGCCAGGGCAGGAAGTTGGAGGTGCGCTGTTCGTTGCCGGTGCGCCACAGCAGGTCCACGTCCGGCATGTCGGGGTGGGGCAGATGGCGGGCGAAGTCGTCCTCGCCGAGGAGGTGGGGATCCACTTCACCCTCTCGGGCTGCCTGGGCGAGCGCTGCGGCGGTCCGGGTGATCTCGTCGCGGCCGCCGTAGTTGATGCAGGTAGTAAGTGTCAGTCCGGTGCGGGTGCGGGTGCGGTGCTCTTCGCGCCTGAGCGAGTGGACCAGGTCCTCGGGAAGTTTGTCGGGACGGCCGGACCAGCGCTGGCGTACGTTCATGTCACGGAGGGGACCCTCGTCGAGTTCGCGTTGGGTTGCCCCCAGAATCGTGGTGATCTCCTCTGTGCCGCGCTTCCAGTTCTCGGTGGAGAACATGTAGACGGTCAGATGGCGCAGGCCGATCTCCAGGGCGCCATAAACCATCTCGTACACGGCGGCGATGCCGGCGCGGTGGCCTTCATGGCGGGGCAGGCCGCGCTGCTCGGCCCAGCGGCCGTTGCCGTCCATGATGACCGCAACATGGGAGGGCATTTGGTCGGCGGCGATCTGCGGGGCCCGGATGCCGTCGGGGTGCGACGGCATCCGGGCCCCGCAGATCGCCGCCGACCAAATGCCCTCCCCTTTTCCTGTCTCTTAAACCAATCTCCGGCCCCCAGAGAACGGGAGAAATCACGTATACCCTGCTTCCTCTAAAAAAAAAAACAAAAGAA
>NZ_JARAYQ010000058.1:0-37406 GCF_033794505.1 Streptomyces sp. MB09-01
CGCATGGGGGGCCTTCCGGTGGGAGGGGGTGCCGGAGAGAGCGGTTCCGGTGGCCGAAGATACTCATGCCCACGCCAGGCTGACAACGTTGTCTGACAAGAAAGTTTCCTACCAGCCCTCCCCGCTTCCAACGGGACTCCACCGGGACCGGATCCTTTCCCCGTACACCCATATGACGTAACGTCCGCGGTTGCGTGCGTGACCACACACTTCGGGGGCGGGTATGGGCGGGTTGGGCCGGTATCTGGCGGCGGCATCGGCCGCGCGCTTCGCCTCGGAGGGCATGGCGATGGCCGTGGTGCTCCTCTCCCTGGAACGCACCGGGAGCGCGGCGTACGGGGCGTTCGTGCTGACCGCCTGGCTCGCTCCGCACGTCCTGGCGGCTCCGCTGGCGGGCGCCGCCGCGGCCCGGACCCGCCGGCCGCGGCTCTTCCACGCCGGCGCCCTCGCCGGGTTCGCGACCGCGGTCGCCGCGCTGGCCGTGCTGCTGGGCCGGGCCC
Source organism: Streptomyces sp. MB09-01 (assembly GCF_033794505.1). Lineage (NCBI taxonomy): Bacteria > Bacillati > Actinomycetota > Actinomycetes > Kitasatosporales > Streptomycetaceae > Streptomyces > Streptomyces sp. MB09-01. The sequence continues at coordinate 501 of NZ_JARAYQ010000058.1, forward strand.
CGACCCCGCTGGTGCTCGCGGTGGCGGTGCTCGGCGGCAGTTGCGGGCCGATGGTCACCGGCGGACTGTCCAGCCTGGTCACCGCTCTGGTCCCGGCGGGGGCCGGGCGGGACCGGGCGTACGGATGGGACGCCTCGACCTACAACGCCGCGGGCGTCACCGCACCGGCGGCGGTCAGCCTCGCCACGGCCGTGTGGTCCGGCGCGCCGGCGATGGCCCTCCTGGCGGTGTCGGCCGCGCTGGCCTCGGCATTGGCGGCCTCCCTCCCGTACGGGGACCCCCGCGCGGGCCGGGCCTCCGGCACGCCCCGGGCCGGGCTGGGGGCGGGGCTGGCCGCCCTGTGGCGGGTCCGGGAGCTGCGCGCGGTCACCTCCGCGACGACCCTGGCCTTCGTCGGCATCGGCTCTCTGACCACCACGGCGGTGCTGCTGACCGCCGAGACGGGCAGCCCGGGCGCCGGCGGCGTGCTGATGACGTCCTTCGCGGTGGGTGCGCTGGGCGGCTCGCTGACGCTGGGCCGGATGACGTCCGTGGCACCAGGCCGGCTGGTGCGGTGGGCGCTGGCCGGGACGGGGGTGGCCCTGGCCGCGGCGGCGTTCACGCCGTCGGTCGCCGTCACGGCGGCGCTGTTCACGGTGGCGGGGGTGTGCGACGGCCCGCTGCTGACGTCCACGCTGCGGATCCGCGCGGAGCACGCACCCGACGGGGTGCGGACGCAGGTGTTCACCCTGGGCGCGGGGCTCAAGGTGACGGCGGCGTCGACCGGGGCGGCCCTGGTGGGGTTCGCGGCCGACGCGCCCGCGTGGATGCTGCTGACCGGGATCGCCGGCACGCAGCTCGCGGCCGCCCTGCTGCACGTGCTGACGGCGCCGCGGGCGCACGCACGGCCGCCGGTGGTCGCTACAGGGCGACCGGAAGGTTCCGCCACAGCTCCGGCCGGTCGGCGGACTCCTTGAGGGCCTTGAGGGTGGCCGGGTGCGGGGCGGCGTACAGCTCGGGGTAGTCGATCTCGCCGAGCTCCGGACGCACGGGGAAGGCCAGTTGCTCCACGTCGAGGCCGAACCGGGCGTCCACTCCGGGCTTGTTGCCGCGCGGGTCGATCCGGGCCCAGTCCTCGCTGCCGGGCAGCCGGACGGCGACGAGCCCGTGGATGACGGGGTTGCTTCCGTCGCCCTCGGCGAGGAGCTGGTAGCAGAGGGCCGCCGGGATGCCCTGGGCGCGCAGCAGGGCCGCGAGGGCGTGGGACTTGGCGTAGCAGATGCCGTTGCGCGTGGCGAGGACGTCGGAGGCGCGCCAGGAGACCCGCAGGTCCCCGGAATCGGCCGAGTGCGGGATCGTGTCGCGGACGAACTCGAAGGCCGCCTTGGCGTATGAGTATGCGTCTCCGGTGGCAGACCAGAGGTCGTCGGCGGTGTTCTGAACGAGAGGATGCCAGTGATCGATGGCCTCGTCAGACGCCAGATAGGCGTGAACATCGGGGTTCTGCTGGATCAGTTGCATGCCCCGGAGCATAGACAGGCCCCCGACCGTAGATCAATAGATTTACAGTCGAGGGCATACCTATGCATACATCGGCGCTAGCGCGCCATCTCTTCCTTCAGGGCCTGCAGGAAGCCGTCCACGTCCTCTTCCTGGGTGTCGAAACCGCACATCCAGCGGACGTCGCCCGCGGCCTCGTCCCAGAAGTAGAAGCGGTACCGCTTCTGCAGCCGGCGCGACACCTCGTGCGGCAGCCGCGCGAACACCGCGTTCGCCTGCACCGGGTAGAGGATCTCCACCCCGTCCGTCTCGCGCACGCCCGCGGCCAGCCGCTGCGCCATCGCATTGGCGTGCCGGGCGTTGCGCAGCCACAGGTCCTTGGCGAGCAGCGCCTCCAGCTGCACCGACACGAACCGCATCTTGGACGCGAGCTGCATCGACATCTTGCGGATGTGCTTCATCTGCCGGACCGCGTCCGGGTTGAGCACCACCACGGCTTCGCCGAACATCATGCCGTTCTTGGTGCCGCCGTACGACAGCACGTCGACGCCGACGGCGTTCGTGAACGTGCGCATCGGCACGTCGAGCGAGGCCGCGGCGTTGGCTATCCGGGCACCGTCGAGGTGCACCTTCATGCCCAGGCCGTGCGCGTGCTCACAGATGGCACGGATCTCGTCCGGCGTGTAGACCGTGCCGAGTTCGGTGTTCTGCGTGATGGAGACGACCTGCGGCATCGCCCGGTGCTCGTCCTCGAAGCCCCAGGCCTCCTGGTCGATCAGCTCGGGGGTCAGCTTGCCGTCCGGAGTGGGAACGGCGAGCAGCTTGATGCCCGCCATCCGCTCCGGCGCGCCGCCCTCGTCCACGTTGATGTGGGCGGTCTTGGCGCAGATCACGGCGCCCCAGCGGTCCGTCATGGCCTGCAGGGCGACGACGTTGGCGCCCGTGCCGTTGAAGACCGGGAAGGTCTCCGCGTACGGACCGAAGTGGCTGCGGAAGATCTTCTGCAGGTGTTCGGTGTACTCGTCCTCGCCGTACGAGACCTGGTGGCCGCCGTTGGCCAGGGCGACGGCGGCGAGCACCTCGGGGTGCACCCCCGCGTAGTTGTCGCTCGCGAAACCGCGCACCGCCGGATCGTGGTGGCGCCGGGCGTCGGTCTTCCCGGCATCGGTTCTCACGGTTGCGGAGTGAGCCACAGACGCTGTCCGTTCACATCGGTGGCGGGCCGCTCCCAGATGCCGGCGATGGCCTCGGCCAGCTCCGTCACGTCGGTGAAGCCCGCGAACTTCGCATTGGGACGCTCGGCGCGCATCGCGTCGTGCACCAGTGCCTTGATGACCAGGATCGCAGCTGCGGCGCCCGGGCCCTCGTCGCCCCCCGCCTTGCGGAAGGAGTCCGCCATCGCCAGGGTCCAGGCCTCGGCCGCCGCCTTGCCCGCGTTGTACGCGGCGTTGTTGGCGACCGGCTTGTGCGCGCCGGACTGGCTGACCAGGACGTAGCGGCCGCGGTCGCTGCGCAGCAGTCCGTCGTGGAAGGCCAGCGAGGTGTGCTGGACGGTACGGATGAGGAGCTTCTCCAGGAAGTCCCAGTCCGCGAGGTCGACGTCGGTGAAGGTCTTGCTGCCGCGCCAGCCGCCCACGAGGTGGACCAGCCCGTCGATCCGGCCGAACTCCTTCTCGGTCTGCTCGGCCCAGGCCTGGGTGGCGGCCAGGTCGAGCAGGTCCACGGTGTCACCGGTGATGGTGGCGCCGCCGTGGGCGTAGCGTGCCGCGTCCACGGCCTCCGCGAGCCGCGCCGGATTGGCGTCGGACGCGACGACCACGGCACCCGCCTCGGCGAGGCGGAGCAGGGTGGCACGGCCGGCGGGGCCGCCGGCCCCGGCCACCGCCACCACCGCTCCGTGCAGCTTTCCGTTGCCGTTCCCGGAGCCGTTCATCTGTCCAGCCTCCTGTGGGCGAGCGCTCACGCGGCGACTCGCTCGGCCTGCTCTGCATTCAGGGCGGTGATGCCCTTCGTGGAGGCGATCACTCCCTTGAGCTTCTTGGCGAGCGCCTCAAAGAACATGCTGAGCGGAAACTCGTCCGGAAGCACGTCGTCCACGAGCTTGCGCGGCGGCTGCGTCATGTCGAGGGCGTCGGGGCCCTTGGCCCACTTGGAACCCGGGTGCGGGGCGAGGTACGTCGAGACGAGCTCGTAGGCCTTGAACCAGTGCACCAGCTTCGGGCGGTCGATGCCGGCCCGGTAGAGGTCCTCGATCTCGGCGCACAGCTGGTTGGTGACCTGCGGGGCGCGCATCCAGTCGATCTTCAGCTTGTTGTCCGTCCAGCGCACGACGTCGTGCTTGTGGAGGTACGCGAAGAGCAGCTGGCCGCCGAGGCCGTCGTAGTTGCGGGTGCGGTCGCCGGAGACCGGGAAGCGGAACATCCGGTCGAAGAGGACGGCGTACTGCACGTCACGCCCGTGCTCGTTGCCCTCGGACTCCAGCTTCACGGCCTCCTTGAAGGCGGTGAGGTCGCAGCGCAGCTCCTCCAGGCCGTACATCCAGAACGGCTGGCGCTGCTTGATCATGAAGGGGTCGAACGGCAGGTCGCCGTGGCTGTGGGTGCGGTCGTGGACCATGTCCCACAGGACGAAGGCCTTCTCGCAGCGCTCCTGGTCGGTGACCATGGCGGCGATGTCGGCGGGCAGCTCGACGCCGAGGATGTCGACGGCGGCCGAGGTGACCTTGCGGAAGCGCGCGGCCTCGCGGTCGCAGAAGATGCCGCCCCAGGTGAAGCGCTCGGGGGCCTCGCGCACGGCGATGGTCTCCGGGAAGAGCACGGCGGAGTGGGTGTCGTAGCCCGCGGTGAAGTCCTCGAAGGTGATGCCGAGGAAGAGCGGGTTGTCGTACCGGGTGCGCTCAAGCTCGGCGAGCCACTCGGGCCACACCATCTTGAGGACGACGGCCTCCAGATTGCGGTCCGGGTTGCCGTTCTGCGTGTACATCGGGAAGACGACGAGGTGCTGGAGGCCGTCCGCGCGCTCGGCGGCCGGGTGGAAGGCCAGCAGCGAGTCGAGGAAGTCCGGCACCTGGAAGTCGCCCGCGGCCCACTTGCGCAGGTCGGCGACGAGCGCCTCGTGGTACGCGGTGGCGTGCGGGAGCATCGGGGAGAGTGTCTCGACGGCGCGGATCACGCGACCGACCGCGGCCTCGGCGGTGTGCCGGGCGGGGGCACCCTCGGCCTCGAAGTCGATGGAGCCGTCCTTGGCCTGCCAGGGACGGATCTCCTCCACGGCGGCCTTGAGCTCGGGCCACGCCGGGTGGTCGACCACCCGCGTCTCGGCGGTTATCACGGCGCCGCCGGTACCCGGCACAAGAGTTTCCGTCATGTCACTTCCTCCACAGGAGAACCTCACGTCAAGGCAGCGTATGCGCGTGAGGCTCTTCCGTTCAAGAGGTGGCTCCGGAAATTATCCTGCGACACCCCCCGCTTCGCCGGAAGTCTTCCCGTTCGTCAGGGCGGAATCGAGCGCTCCGCCCAATTGCGCCAAGGCCTCCCCCGGCCCGTGGCCGATTCCCGCCGGACAGAGGAGTGCGGGGCCGGGGCCCGCGACGGAGGCGGACATCACATGCCGCGGAAGTGCGGGATGACCTTCTCCCCCCACTGCCTCAGGGTCTCCAGGCAGGCCTCCTGCTCCACCGTGCCCATCTGGACCAGGCACATGATCTCGTCGGCCCCGGCCCGCCTGAGCCGCTCCACGTACGCGATGGCGTCGTCGGCGCTCCCGTAGGCGTGGTCGGCGTTGAAGGTGGCCGTCGAGGCCGGCCGGACCGGGATGTCCAGCTCGTGCAGCCGGGCCACCACCTGCTCGGCGGCCCTGCGCATCTCCGCGCCCTCGTCGGCGCCCGCCACGACGGCCTCGTCCGGGACACCCGCCCCGCCGTACCAGTGGCCGATCGACTGGGCGAAGAACCGCTGGCCGCGGACGCCGATCCGGCGCGCCTCCTCCCTGTCGTCGAGCACGATGGTCGGGCACAGCACGGAGAAGTGGTCGTTGACCACGGTGGACACGAACCGGCTGCCGTCCCGCCCGGCGACCGCGGCGTCGTAGACGGCGCGCAGCTGCGCGATCGACTCGGGTCCGGCGAAGCCCATCACCAGCGCCCCGATCCCCAGCTCGGCCGCCTGCACGAGCGTCTCGCCCCGGCTGCACGCCAGGAACAGCGGCGGATGCGGGGTCTGCCGCGGCCGCGGCAGGATCGGGTGCGGATCTATGTCGATCAGCTCGCCGTGGTACTCCAGCTCCTCCTCCTGCCAGGCCCTGCCGATGATCCGCAGGGCCTCCTCCACCTCCGCCGTGGTGCGCTCCCGGTCCACCCCGCACAGCGAGGTCTCCTGCTCGGTGCCGCCGCGCCCGGCTCCGAGGTCGAGCCGGCCTCCCGACAGCAGGTCGAGCATCGCGGCCCGCTCGGCGACCCGGACGGGGTGGTTGAAGTGGAAGGGCATGCACACGACGCCGTGGCCGATGCGTATGGTGCTGGTCTTGGCGGCGACCCAGCTGAGGAAGATCTCAGGGGCGGACATGTGCGCGTACCACTTCAGCGAGTGGTGCTCGACCGCCCAGATCCGGTCGAATCCCATGCGTTCGGCCAGCACGGCCTGCTCGACGCAGTCGCGGATGACCTGGTGCTCCCGCTCGACGGTCGGATCGGCCAGCTGAGCCTCGAAGATCACGGAGAATTTCACGGTGCCCCCAGGGTTGCGTCGCGTGCCCGGTCTCACTTCAATTAGTAATATGACTAATAGTCATGGAGCGAAGAAGCAAGAGCTTCCGCCGACCGCGTGGGCCGTGCTCGGCCTGCTCTCCTTCCCCGGCGAGCGGACCGGCTACGAGCTGAAGAAGTGGGCGGACTCCTCGCTGCGCTTCTTCTACTGGTCACCGGCCATCAGCCAGATCTACGCGGAGCTGCGCCGTCTGGAGGAACTCGGCTACGCCGCCTCCGTACGCTCGGGACCCGAGGAGGCGCGGGCCAAACGGCGGTACGCCATCACCGGCGCGGGCCGCGCGGCCCTGTCCGGCTGGGCCGCCGACACCGCCGAGGCGGGACCGCCGGTGCTCAAGCACGGTCTGCTGCTGCGGATCTGGCTCGGCCACCTGGCCGAGCCGGAGCGGCTGCGCGCGATGGTCGACGAGCACGTGGAGCGCACCCGGGGCGAGCTGGCCGCCGTACGGGAGGCCCTTGAGCAGGCGGACGGCGTACCGGAATGGGCCTTCCCCGCCCTGGCGCTGCGCTGGAGCGAACGCCAGCACCTGGCCGAGCTGGAGCTGGCCGAGGCCCTGCTCACCGACCTGGCGGCGCTCCCGGAGGCGGGAGCCGCCGGCAATGGGCGGGCCGGCTCGGGGGCCGATGCCGGAAGCCGTCAAGCCGACGGGGACGCGCCCACGCCCGGGTGACGCGGCGGGCGGTGCGCCGGCCGCCGCGGGGCGCACAACCCTGGCGGGAAGCGGCCTGAGCGCCCTTCCGGGGCGGTGCACGGACGGTCCCTTCGCACCCTCGGCGCACTAGCATGCGTCCTCATCGCGCGCGGCCGGTCGGGACACCGCGACCGCGCGGGGAGCCGCCGTCGACGGAAGCGAGAGAACCTTGACTTTCCTCACCATCGGTCACCGCGGGGTCATGGGTGTCGAACCGGAGAACACCCTGCGGTCGTTCGTTCGAGCGGAACGTTCCGGCATGGACGTCATCGCCCTGGATCTCCGGCTGAGCAAGGACGGCGCCCTCGTCGCCCTGCACGACCCCGAGGTGGACCGGACCACCGACGGCTCGGGGGCCGTCGCCGATCTGACCCTGGCCGAGCTGCGCGAGCTGGACGCCGGTCAGGGCGAGCGGGTACCGGTCCTCGAGGAGGTCCTGGACGCGGTCCGGGTGCCGCTCCAGGTGTCCGTACGGGACCGGGCCGCGGCCGGCGTGCTGGCGGAGCTGATCCTGCGCCGCGACCTGACCGGCCGGGTGGAGGTGGCCTCCGCCGACGGGGCGCTGCTCGCCGAGGTGGCCCGGCTGGTGCCCGGCGTACGGACCACCCTGTACGCGGCCCCCGGCGCCGGCGGGGGCATCGTGGACCGGGCGCTCGCCGCGGGCGCCGCGACCGTCGCGGTGGACATCCACCTGCTCTCCCTGGAGATCGTGGAGTCGGCGCACGCGGCCGGGCTGCGGGTGACCGCCCTGGCGGTCAACACCCTGGACCAGCTGCGGCTGGCACGGGCGCTCGGGCTGAACGGCGCGGCCACGGACCTCCCGGAGATCCGCAGCACGGGCCGGTTCACCGCCTGACGGCCCCACGGGCCCGACCGTCCCGACGAGGGATCAGAGCGCCTTGACGAGCAGCTCGAAGGCGAGATCGTCCCGGAGCGGGACGCCGAAGCGCTCGTCACCGTAGGGGAAGGGGCTCAGCTCGCCGGTGCGCAGGTAGCCGCGGCGCACGTAGTAGGCGATGAGCTCCTCCCGTACGTTCACCACCGTCATCCGCATCTCCTTCGCACCCCACGTCTCGCGGGCACGGCGCTCGGCCTCGGCCAGGATCTCCTTGCCGAGGCCGGCGCCCTGGAGCCCGGGGCGGACGGCGAACATGCCGAAGTAGGCGTGGTCCCCGCGGTGTTCGAGCTGGCAGCAGGCGACGGTCTCGCCCGCGCTCTCGACGACGAGCAGGACGCTGTCGGGACTCTCGATGACGGCGCGGACCCCGTCCGGGTCCGTGCGCTGCCCGTCCAGGTAGTCGGCCTCGGTGGTCCAGCCGGCCCGGCTGGCGTCCCCGCGGTACGCGGACTCGACGAGCGCCACCAGTTCCGGTACGTCCGCCTCCACGGCGCTGCGGAAACTGAGGGCGGCTGACTGGGCGGTGGACATCGGGCGCTCCGTTCGGTGCGGTGGCATATGACATGCCTGGTGCGGCGAGGGAGAGCGTATCCCGGGGCCGCGTGAGCGCCGTGTGAGAGGGGCATCTCTCCCCGTGACGCGTGACGCCGACGAACCGGGAGGTTCCGCCGTGCACGGTTCCGCCACGCCCCTTTCCGACTCCGTGTCCGTTTCCGTGTCCGCCTGGCTGCTGGTGCTGCTGTGCACGGCGAGCGGTGCCTACTGCCTCCGGCGGGTGCGCACGTCGGGCGGAGCGGCGGCCGCGGAGGCGGTGATGGGGTTCGGCATGGCGCTGATGGCCGTGCCCCTCGCGCGCGCCGACGGGTGGCGGGCTCCCGTGCTGGGGGTGGTCTTCTGCGGCGCGGCCCTGCACGCCCTGTGGCTGCTGCGGGGCGGGGCGCACCACACGCACCACCTGGTGGGCTCCCTGACGATGGTCTACATGAGCCTGACGGCAGCGGCCTCCGGGAGCGGCCACGGGCACGGCGAGGGCGCCGGGCCGCCTCTGCTGACCGGGGCCCTGCTCCTCTACTACGCCGGGTACGTGGTGCTCGGGGGCACCCGGCTGCTCACCGCGGGGGGCCCGGCCGGGCAGCGGGCCGCCGCGGGCCGGGGCGGACCGGCCGAGTTGATCCGCGCCTGCCGACTGGCCATGGGAATGGGGATGTTGGCCATGCTGCTCTTGATGTGACGGCGCCCGCGGACGTGTCCTGCGTCACCAATGCCCCGATGCCGTACCCGCAGGTAGTCCCGCACTCATAGGCTGGCGGCCATGATGGTCCCCGCCGTTCTCCTGATGCTCGGCGCGCTGACCGCGGTGCTCGCCCCCCGTCTGCTGGCCCGGGCCCGATGGCCCGAGCGCGAGCCGGTCGTGGCGCTGTGGGCGTGGCAGTGCGTGGTCGGCGCCGTGCTCCTGTGCTTCGGACTGTCGATGCTGCTGAGTGCGGCGGCCGCCTGGCAGGCGGTCCGGGGCCGGCTCTTCGCCGCCGCCCCGCACGGGGTGGTCGACGCCTATGCCCTCGGCGCGTCCGGCGGGCCCTGGGCCGCGGCCACCGCGCTCGCGCTGGCGGGCGGTGCTCTGTGGACCGGGGCGATGCTGACCGGTGAGGTGCTGCGGGCACGGGCCCGGCGGCGCGCGCAGGGCAGCGAACTGCTCGTACGGGCCCCGCTGCTTCCCGGGGAGGATCCTTCGGGCGCGCGGCTCGTCGTACTGGAGGGTCCGCGTCCGGACGCCTGGTGGCTGCCGGGAGCAGCCCCGCAGCTGGTGGTGACCACGGCGGCGCTGGGCCGGCTGAAGGGCAGCCAGCTCGACGCCGTACTGGCGCACGAGGAGGGGCACGCGGCGGCCCGGCACGACTGGCTGCTGCACTGTTCGCGGGCGCTGGCCCGGGGGTTCCCGCAGGTCCCGGTCTTCGCGGCCTTCGAGGCCGAGATGCACCGGCTGGTGGAGATGGCCGCCGACGACGTGGCCTCGCGGCGGTTCGGACGGCTGACGATCGCGCTGGCGCTGGTCGGGCTCAACGAGGACCGGGGGGTGTTCGCGGCTTCCACCCAGCAGGCGCACGTGCCGCAGCGGGTGCGGAGGCTGCTGGCTGCCGCGCCCCGGCTGTCGCCGGGCCGCAGGCTGCGCCTGACGGCGCTGGCCACGCTGGTTCCGGCGGTACCGCTGCTGGTGGCTTTCGTGCCGGGACTGAGCGCGCTGGCGTAGTGCGCGCTCGTGGTGCGCCCGCGGCGCGGCCCGGCGACCCGCGCGCCGGTGCGAGGATCGACCCATGCGGAACAACCCCCTTCGGTGGGCGGGCATCCTCGCCGCTCTGCTCATCTCGGTCCTGACGGCGGTGGTGGTGGCGGGGTGGCGGCCGGTCCTCTGCTGGGACGTCCAGGTCGCCGGGGACCTGCACGCCCACGCCGTCGCCCACCCCGGGGTCACGCAGGCCATGCGGGTGCTTTCCGACTGGGTGTGGGATCCCTGGACCATGCGGGCGCTGGCCGCCGTCGCGTGCGTCCTGCTGTGGTGGCGCGGTGACCGGGAGCGGGCGCTCCGGGTGGCGCTGGCCACCGCGGTGGCCACGGTGGTGCAGCAGGGACTGAAGGCACTCACGGCCCGGGAGCGACCGGTGTGGCCCGATCCGGTGGACTCGGCGCACTACGCGGCCTACCCGTCCGGGCACGCCATGACGGCGACGGTGGTGTGCGGGCTGCTCCTGTGGCTGCTCCCCCGGCCGTCCTCCCAGCCCCTCTCGCGACCGCTCCCCCGTGCGCTCCCGGCGTGGGCGCCGGCCGCCGCCTGGGCGGTGGCCGCGGTCTCGGTGCTCGGGGTCGGCTTCACCCGTGTCTACCTCGGCGTCCACTGGCTGTCCGACGTGGTGGCGGGCTGGCTGCTGGGCGTCGCCGTGGTGGCGCTCGCGACGTCCGGTTCCGGCCGTCGGCGCGGGTCCGACGTGGCGGACCGGTGAAGGGTGTGGGGTGTGGGGTGCCTGCTCTGGGCGATCCCCCGTTTCACCCAGAGCAGGCGACCCCGTGCGCTGAGTATATTGGCCCTGAGCCAGTCAACGCAGGAGTAAGCATGGTCCCGCGCAGCGCATCGGTCAATGAAGAATTGCGCAGACGTTCCCGGGAGCGGCTGCTCCAGTCCACGGTCGAGCTCGTCGCCGCGCGCGGCTACGAGGCCACGACCCTCGGCGACATCGCCGACCGGGCGGGCGCCGCCCGCGGCCTGGTCTCGTACTACTTCCCGGGCAAGCGGCAGTTGCTGCAGTCGGCCGTGCACCGGCTGATGCACCTGAGGCTGCAAGCCGCGCTGGAGCGGGAGCCGCGCACCGACGACGGGCGCGAGCGGCTCGCGCGCGCCATCGACGCGATCCTCGGGCTGGCCCGGGACGAGCCCCTGCTGATGCGGACCCACATGGCGGGCATCCTCACGGCCGAGGGCTTCGTGCGGTGTCCGGAGCAGCAGCGGCTGGCGGAGCTGCTGCGGGACACCGTCGCCCGGTACGGCTCGGCGGACGTGGACGCGGACTATCCGCTGCTGCGGGCCCTGCTGATGGGGGCGGTCGTGGCGATCCTGCTGCCGGGCGCCCCGATGCCGGAGGCCCGGCTGCGGGCCGAGCTGTTCCAGCGCTACGGACTGGACTGGGAGCTCGGCGTTCCGCCGGACGGCGGGCCGCCCGGCGGAACGTTTCCCTCATACCCTTAGCGACGTGGGCGTCAGTGGTACTCGGGCTGGCTCTGCACGTTGAGCCGGTCCATCCACACCCACTTCGCGCTCTCGGTGCGCCAGTCGTCGAGCCGCAGCACGTCGAGGCCCTTGGCGATGTCGTTCGAGTAGATGTGCCCGTTGTAGTAGTACGCCGACCAGGACCCGCCCAGTCCGAGCCGGTCCGTCGTCAGCGGTCCGCGCTCGAAGTACGCGATCTCCCGGGGCCGGGCGGAGTCGGTGAACTCCCATACGGACACGCCGCCCTGGTACCAGGCCTGCACCATGATGTCGCGGCCGCCGCCGACCGGGATCAGCGAGCCGTTGTGGGCCACGCAGTTCTCGGTGTCCGCCTGGTGGCGCGGGATCTTGAAGTAGCTGCGGAAGACGAGCTTGCGCTGGTCCCCGCGGCCGGTGATGTCGTAGACCCCGTCGGCGCCCCGGTCGGGACCGGTGGCCTCGTTGCAGGTGGCACCGGAACCGCCGCCGAGCTCGTCGGTGAACACCACCTTGTTCGCCCGCTCGTTGAAGGTGGCCGAGTGCCAGAACGCGAAGTTCACGTTGTCCTGCACCCGGTCGATGACCTTCGGCTGCTCCGGCTCGCTGATGTCGAAGAGGATGCCGTCGCCCATGCAGGCTCCGGCGGCCAGCTTCTTCGAGGGCAGCACGGTGATGTCGTGGCAGCCGGTGGTCTTGGAGACGCCGGGGTTGGTGGGCTGGCCCGGGTTGCCGCCGTCCGGGAAGAGGATCGGGAAGGCGACGACCGCGGCCTTCGTCGGCGCCTTCTTCGGGACCTTCACCACGGAGATGCCGTCGTGCGGCGGCTTGCAGTCGGGGAAGGCCTCGTTCGGGGAGTACGAGGCGACGTAGAGGTAGATGTCCCGGTCGCCCGGCACCAGGGTGTGGGTGTGGGAACCGCAGGCAGTCTCGACGGACTTGATGTACTTGGGGTTCTTCTTGTCCTTGATGTCGAAGATCTTGATGCCTTCCCACGAGGACTTCTCCGTCGCGGGCTGCGAGACGCTGTTGCAGGAGTCGTCGCTGCGCGAGGAGTCGGTGGAGAGGAAGAGCAGGTCCCCGTGGACGGAGACGTCGTTCTGGCCACCTGGGCAGAGCACCTGGGAGACGGTCTTCGGCGCCTTCGGATCGGCGATGTCGTAGATCGTGAAGCCGCTGTAGCTGCCCGCGTAGGCGTACCTGCCCTGGAAGGCCAGGTCGGAATTGATGTTGGCGGGATCGGTGCTGGGGACGTTGGCCAGGAACGTGATGTTGCGGCTGTGCACGATCTCGTCCTGGCCGGGGATGTCGCCCGGAGCCAGTTCCCTGCTCTCGACGGAGCTCGCGCCCTGCTGGTTGGCGCTGCTGCTGCCGGGTGCTAAGTCGCCCGGGTCGGGGGTGGCCGACGCCGGTCCGGCTGCCAGGAGCGTGGCGAGGAGCCCGGCCGCCGCGACGGCCACCCCCACCCTCCTGTTCCGCACTCTCCTGGTGTGTGGTGAGGTCACTGTGCCCTCCGATGGGGGAGCCCGATCGGTTCCGCCCGCAAGGGAACGGAACCAGGACCCCGGCAGTATCTTCCTTTCCATGGACATGGCAAAAGCCCTCCGGGGCCGCGAAGCGCCGACAGCGCCGCTCCGCCGCACCGCCGCGGCGATCGCCACCGCCGGCCTCCTGCTGACGCTCGTCGGATGCCAGGGTGAGGACGAGGGGGCAGACCGGGCCGGAGAGGGAGGGCCCGTGGTCGTCGCCCCGGGCCGGCCCGGCGAGAAGGCGCGCACCCTCACCCCCGAACAGGCCGCTGAGGCGAAGCCCGACGACAGCCCGAACGCCGTCGACCACGCCTACGTACGGCGCATGATCGAACACCACCGCCAGGCACTGACGATGAGCGCGCTGGCCCCCGAGCGGGCCGCGGCGGACGGGGTCAAGCGGCTGGCGGAGCGGATCTCGGCCGCCCAGCGGCCCGAAATCGGGGCGATGGAGAAGTGGCTGACCATCCATCCATCGCCGTCGGGCGGCTCCGGGGGGCACGCACACGACCACGCCGCGATGCCGGGCATGGCGACGGAGCAGCAGCTCGAGGAGCTGACCGGGGCCAGGGGCGCCGATTTCGACCGGCTCTTCCTGGAGCTGATGACCGCCCACCACGAGGGCGCCCTGAAGATGGCGGGCGAGGCGCTGGCCGCGGGCAACAACGTGGCGGTCGAGGAGATGGCCACCGAGGTGGTGGCCACGCAGAGCGCCGAGATCCACCGGATGCGCGCGATGGGCTGACGTCGGAGGGGGGCGGTGTCATGCTGGGACCACCTGCGGGAGGAGCTCCGCCGTGCTTCGTGTCGCCGTCGTCGGATCGGGCCCCAGCGGGGTCTACGCGGCCCAGACGCTGGTCCAGCAGCGCGAGGTGCCCGGGGTGCGGGTCGATGTGCTCGACCGGCTGCCCGCCCCGTACGGTCTCGTGCGGTACGGGGTCGCACCGGACCACGAGAAGATCAAGTCGCTGCAGGGCAGCCTGCGCACCGTCCTGGAGGACGAGCGGATCCGCTTCCTCGGGAACGTCGAGGTGGGCGGGCCGGAGCTGTCCACGGCGCGGCTCCTGGAGCTGTACCACGCGGTGGTGTACTGCGTGGGCGCGGCGCGGGACCGGATGCTGGGGATCCCCGGCGAGGAGCTCGCCGGGGTGCACTCCGCGACGGCCTTCGTGTCCTGGTACAGCGGCCACCCCGATGCCCTCGGCGAGGTCTTCGACCTGCCGGGGGTGGAGTCGGCGGTGGTGGTGGGGGCGGGCAACGTCGCGGTGGACGTGACCCGGATCCTGGCCCGCGGCACGGCAGAACTGGCGCCGACGGACATGCCGCAGCCGGCGCTCGGCGCACTCGCGGACAGCGGGGTGCACAGGGTGGCGATGGTGGCCCGGCGCGGACCCTCGCAGGGCAAGTTCACCACCAAGGAACTGCGCGAACTGGGCACCCTGCCGGGGGTGGACACCCTGGCGGACCGCGCCGAGCTGGCGCTCGACCCCATGTACTGCGATCCGGGCGCGGCCGCCGCGCTGCCGGCGGTGGCCCGGCGGAACCTGGAGGTGCTGCGCGGCTGGGCGGAGGCGGATCCGGGCGGGGAGCCGCGCCGCATCGCGCTGCGGTTCTACCTGCGCCCGGTGGAGATCCTCGGCGGGCCCGGCGGTCGGGTCACCGGGATGCGCTTCGAGCGGACCGCCCCGGACGGGCGCGGCGGGGTGACCGGGACGGGCGTCCACGAGGACATCGAGGCGCAGTTGGTGCTGCGTTCGGTGGGGTACAAGGGCGTTCCGCTGGCCGGGCTGCCGTTCGACCCCGAACGGGGGACGGTCCCGCACGCGGCGGGCCGGGTGGTCCGCGCGGGCCGGGTCTCGGTCGGCGAGTACGTGGCGGGCTGGATCAAGCGCGGCCCGACGGGGGTGATCGGCACGAACCGGCCGTGCGCCAAGGAGACCGCCTCCTCGCTGCTCCAGGACGCGGCGGTGCTGGCCCGGCGCGAGCTGCCCGGGGACCCGCTGGACGCCCTGCGCGCGGCGGGCCTGCACCCGGTGGAGTGGCCGGGCTGGCAGGCCATCGAAACGGCCGAGGCCGATCTGGGCCGATCCCTGGGCCGCCGCTCCGTCAAGATCCCGGACTGGCCGGGGCTGTTGGGCGCCGCGGGGCTGGCGTAGGGGACGTCGCCCATTAGAGTGCTGCGGTGATGCGCGGAAGAATTCTGGTACTTGCGGTGACCGTGGCGGCCTGCGCCGTGCTGTCGGGGTGCACGGACGAGGGCGCCGACGGGGCCGCCGCACCCGCGCCGGGCCCCACCGTGACGAGCCCGGCCGCTCCCCCGGCCGCGGCGGCCCTCGCCGAGCGCTACCGGCGGGCGGGCGGGGACGCCGACGTGTACGGCATCGAGCAGGTGCCCGGGCCGGACGGGGCAACACCCCTGATCGTCGTGCGCACCCACAACCCGGACACGGGCGACGACCGGTTCAAGCAGCAGGCGGCCTCCGTCACCGCGTACCTGACGCTCAGCGAGGGCGTCACGCTGCCCCACGGCTACCGCATGGACGTCTTCGGCCCGGACGGCCGGCTGCTCCACCGGTGGAACGCCGCGGTTTAGGCGAGCCGCGACGCCTCGGCCTCGGCCGCCGTGAGGACGCTGTCGAGGAGGCCCGGGAAGAGGGCCTCCAGGTCGTCGCGGCGCAGGGCGTTCAGCTTGGTGGTGCCGCGGTAGGTCTGGCGTACGACTCCGCTCTCCCGCAGGACGCGGAAGTGGTGGGTGGTCGTGGACTTGGTGACCGGCAGGTCGAAGTGCGAGCAGGCCAGGTCCGCGGCCGAGGCGGCCAGATCCCGGACGATGGACAGCCGGACCGGGTCGGAGAGCGCGTGCAGTACGCCCTCCAGCCGGATCTCGGCCGCTCCGGGGTGGGCGAGGGTGCGGCCGGCGTCCCGTTCCGTCATGTCCCTGCTCCACTCACTCGGTTTGCTGCGGGCCCCCATCGTACGAGAGTCGTCGAAGCAGTCGGGAGCCCCGCGGAGATCGGCGGGACCGGGAGGTGCGGCTCCGCCGCCGGCCGGGCGCCGGAGCCGCACCGCCGTCACCAGGAGCGGTGGTACTGCTCGGGCGTACGGATCTCCGCGCCCAGCTCGGCGGCCGCGCGGCGGGCCCAGTACGGGTCGCGGAGCAGCTCCCGGGCCAGCAGGACCGCGTCGGCCTCCCCGTTGGCGAGGATCTTCTCGGCCTGCTCCGGTTCGGTGATCAGGCCGACGGCGGCCACGGGGAGGGTGGTCTCCTCCTTGACCCTGGCGGCGAAGGGCACCTGGTAGCCCGGGCCGACGGGGATCGACACCCCGGGGGCGAGACCGCCGGTGGAGACGTCGAGGAGGTCCACGCCGTGCTCCTGGAGCAGCCGGGCCAGCTGCACCGTGTCGTCGGCGGTCCAGCCGTCCTCCTCCAGCCAGTCGGTGGCGGAGATCCGGAAGAGCAGCGGGAGCTCCTCGGGCCACACCGCCCGTACGGCGTCCACGACTTCGAGGGCGAAGCGGGTCCGGTTCTGGAAGGAACCGCCGTAGGCGTCGGTGCGCTTGTTGCTGTGCGGGGAGAGGAACTCCCCGATGAGGTACCCGTGTGCGCCGTGGATCTCGACGACCTCGTAGCCCGCCGCGAGCGCGCGCTCGGTGGCGGCCGCGAACTGGGCGGTGATCCCGGCGATCTCGTCGACCGTCAGCTCGTGCGGCACGTGGCCGCCCTCGGCGAAGGGGACGGCGCTCGGGGCGACGGGCTGCCAGCCGTGCGCCTCGGGGCCGACCGCGCCGCCGCCCTTCCAGGTGCGGTCGGTGGAGGCCTTGCGGCCGGCGTGCGCGATCTGGATGCCGGGAACGGTCCCCTGGGCCTTGAGGAAGGAGGTGATCCGGCGCAGCGCCTCGACCTGGGTGTCGTTCCAGATGCCGAGGTCGTAGGGGGTGATCCGGCCTTCCGGGGAGACGGCGGTGGCCTCCTGGATGATCAGGCCGGTGCCGCCGACGGCGCGGGCGGCGTAGTGCGCGAAGTGCCAGTCGTGGGCCACGCCCGCGTTCGGGCCGAACGCCTCGGCGCTGTACTGGCACATCGCCGCCATCCACACGCGGTTCGGGACCGTGACCGAACGGAGGGCGTAGGGGGAGAACAGGGCGGCGAAAGCGGCGGGGGCCGCGGGGGCAGCACTCATCAGGGCTCCAGATGTCACCGGGCGCGCCGGGGATCGGCGGCTAAGTTCGAGACTCACCGTACTACGAATTCTCTCGTACTACGAGACCTCTCGTACAAGCGCGTCGAGCTCCGCGCGCAGCGCCCCTGCCAGGGCATCCAGGTCCGGGACGGCCGCCGCGTCGGCGACCAGGCCGTAGTGGACGGTTCCCTTGTACGTGGACACCGCGACGGCCAGTGACTGACCGCGGGCCAGCGGGGCGAGCGGGTAGACCTCGCGGACCCGGCTGCCGCCGAGGGTGAAGGTCAGTCCGGGCAGCGGGACGCTGGTGACCAGGATGTCGAAGAGCAGCCGGGCGGCCTGGGCGACGAGCGGGCCGCCGAGCCGGTGGCCCAGCGGGTGGACGTGGTCGGCGAGCAGGGCGACGGCCCCGGCGCCGCGGGCGGGTCCGGCGTCCTTGTTGCGGTCCATCGCCGCCCGGATCCGGTCCAGGCGCAGCAGCGGGTCGCGCTCGGCCAGCGGCAGCCGCAGCAGGTAGCCGGAGAGCCGGTTCCCGCCGCCGGCTCCGGCCCGGCCCCGGCGGGACACGGGGATCAGCGCGCGGGGACCCGGCCCGGTCGGCGCGGGATCGCCCCGCTCCTCCAGCCAGCGCCGCAGCGCCCCGGCGACCACGCAGATGAGCACGTCGTTGACGGTGCCACCGGCGGCCTTGCGGACCAGGTTGACCTCGTCCAGGTCGAGGGCGAGACCCGCGACGGCCCGGGTCCCCTTGCCCGCCGGGTCCGCGGTGAGGGCCGCGGGGACGCCGAGCGGCAGCCCGGAGCGGGCCACGGCGGCGCCGATCTCCAGGGCCTGGCCGACGTCCTGGACCCGGGCGGCCAGGGCCCCGGGGAGCCGGCGCAGGGCGGAGCCGGCCCGCTGCTCGGGGACCGGGCGCACGGAGGTCCGCGGGGCCGGTCCCTCGTCGAAGAGCGAGGCCGCCAGCGCCAGTGCGCCCAGGCCGTCGGCGAGGGCGTGGTGGAACTTGAAGAGCACCGCGAAGGACTCCGGGTCCGGCCCGGCCAGCACGTGGGCCTCCCAGGGCGGCAGTTCCCGGTCCAGCGGCCGGGCCATCAGCGGGCCGGCGGCGGTCTGCGGGTCCTCCTCGTCGGTACGGACGAGGAACACGTGACGCGCCGGGTCGAAAGCGGGGTCCGGCGACCAGGCGGCCGCGCCGACCGGCAGCAGCACGTCGCGGATCCGGCGGCGCAGGCCCGGCACGGCGGCGCAGCGGGCGGCGAGCAGTGCGGCGGCGCGCTCGGCGGCCCCGGACGCGGCCCCGGATCCTGCGGTGGGCCCAGGTCCTGCGGTGGGCCCGGGTCCGGCGGTGGGCCCAGGTCCGGCGGCCGGCCCGGGTGCGGCGGCCGGCCCGGGTGCGGCGGTGTGGAAGACGGCGAGGGCGCCGAGGTGCATGGGGTGGGCGGCGGATTCGATCCGCCAGAAGGCGAGGTCGAGCGGCGACAAGTGCTCGGTGGCCACAAAGGTCCTCTCGCGTGCGACGGCAGAAGTGCAGTGGCCTGAAGTCAATCCATTCCGGACGCCCACGTTCAAGCAGCAACGATTTCCGGAGGGTAAATGATCGGTATCGATCGGCTGCTCAGCAGCCCGGTGCCGTCCGCCGGGCCGCTGTCAGAGGGTGGGTGCAGACTGGCCGGAAACACGCTTCACGAGGAACGCCCTGCAAGGACGACGAGGTCCGGAGGTACCGGCCATGCCCGATGTACTGCTGCTCGTGGGAACCCGGAAGGGGCTCTTCATCGGCCGTCGCCGAGGGGACGGACCGTGGGAGTTCGACGGGCCGCATTTCAATGCCCAGGCCGTCTACGCGGTCGCCGTCGACCGGCGGGGGCCGGCCCCCCGGCTGCTGGTCGGCGGCGACAGCACGCACTGGGGGCCGTCGGTCTTCAGCTCCGACGACCTGGGCGCCACCTGGCGCGAGCCCGCCGCCGCCGTGAAGTTCCCCCAGGACACGGGGGCCTCGCTGGAGCGGGTCTGGCAGCTGCAGCCGGCCGGGCCCGAGGCCCCGGACGTGGTGTACGCGGGAACGGAGCCGGCCGCGCTGTTCCGCTCGACGGACCGAGGCGAGTCCTTCGAGCTGGTCCGCCCGCTGTGGGAGCACCCGAGCCGCGACAAGTGGGTCCCGGGCGGCGGCGGCGAGGGCCTGCACACGGTGATCACCGATCCCGGCGACCGGGACGCGGTGACCGTGGCCGTCTCCACCGCCGGGGTGTTCCGGACCAAGGACGGCGGGGCCAGCTGGGAACCGTCCAACGAGGGGGTCTCGGCGGTGTTCCTGCCGGATCCCCACCCCGAGTTCGGCCAGTGCGTGCACAAGATCGCCCAGGACGCCGGGGACACGGACCGGCTGTACCTGCAGAACCACTGGGGCGTCTACCGCAGCGACGACGCGGGGGCCCGGTGGACCGACATCGGCGGCGGGCTCCCCTCCGACTTCGGCTTCGCGGTGGCCGCCCATCCGCACCGGCCGGACACCGCCTACGTCTTCCCGCTCAACGCCGACTCCGACCGCGTCCCGGCCGAGCACCGGTGCCGGGTCTTCCGCACCCGGGACGCGGGCGCCAGCTGGGAGCCGCTGTCGAAGGGGCTGCCCTCGGGAGACCACTACGGCACGGTCCTGCGGGACGCGCTGTGCACGGACGACGCGGACCCCGCGGGCATCTACTTCGGCAACCGCAACGGCGAGCTGTACGCCAGCCACGACGACGGCGAGAGCTGGCAGCTGTTGGCCGAGCACCTGCCGGACGTGCTGTGCGTGCGGGCGGCGACCATCGGCGGGTAGCGGGGAACCCGCATCGTTCGTGCGTCGTACGGTAAGGGCATGTCCGAGACGACGCACGGCATCACCACGGGGGCGGTGGCGCGTCACCTGGGCGTGTCCCCGACCACCCTGCGGTCCTGGGACCAGCGGTACGGCATCGGTCCCGCCGCGCACGAGGGCGGACGCCACCGCCGCTGGACCCCCGGGGACATCGCGATGCTGGAGGAGATGTGCCGGCTCACCGCCTCCGGAGTGCCGCCCGCCGAGGCGGCGCGGGCTGCGCGGGGCCGGCGTGCCGGCGCGATCACCGATCGCGGCGCCGGGGCGGGTCTTCCGGTCGGCCGGCCCGGGCCGGCCCGGCTGCCGGGACCGGCCGACGTGCCCTCGCGCCCCGGCGACGAGCGCGACGTGCTCCGGGAGAGCCGGGGCCTGGCCCGCGCCGCCGTACGCCTCGACGGCCCGGCCCTGGACGCGCTGCTCGGCGACCTCATGGCGGGCCACGGGCTCGTCACCGTCTGGGAGGAGGTCATGGTGCCCACCCTGCACGCGGTGGGGCGCAAGTGGCAGTCCTCCGGCGACCGTTACGTCGAGGTGGAGCACCTGCTGTCCTGGCACGTCTCCACCGCGCTGCGGCGCGTGGCGCCCGCCGCCCCGGAGCGCCGGGCCGCCACTCCCCCGGTGCTGCTGGCCTGCGTCCCCGCCGAGCAGCACACCCTGCCCCTGGAGGCGCTGGCGGCGGGGCTCGGCGAACGCGGCCTGCCGGCCCGGATGTTCGGTGCCGCCGTCCCCGCCGAGGCGCTGGACGCCGCCGTGCGGCGCACGGGACCGGCCGCCGTCGTGCTCTGGTCCCAGGCCCGCTCCACGGCCGACCACGCGCTGGCCCGGCACGTCGCCGCGAGCACCTTCGGAGTCAAGGGGGCGCGGACGCACCCCGTGATGCTGCTCGCCGGCCCGGGCTGGGCGGGCCGCGCCCCCGCACCCGGCACCCTGCGACCGGGTGGGCTGCGGGAGGCGCTCGACCTCATCTCCCGTCTCTACGACGCCCCCTAGGGCCCGGCGCAGCCGCTGGAGTCCGCGCCGGGCATGGCTCTTGACCGTGCCCAGCGGCAGACCGGTGCGGTGGGCGATCTGGACCTGGGTCAGGTCGGCGTAGAAGGCGAGGGCCAGGACCTCGCGCTGGAGGCGCGGAAGGCGCTCCAGTTCACGGGTGACGCAGAGACGGTCGAGGGCGCGCTCGCAGCCGTCGGGCGCCGCGGCGGCCGGCTGCAGGGCCGCGCCGGCCGCCACGGCCAGGTCGAGCCGGCGCGTGCGGGCGGTGAGCGCGTCGGCGACCTTCCGGCGGGTGATGCCGACCAGCCAGGCGGGAACAGCTCCGCGTGCGGGGTCGTACCCGGCGCGGCCGGTCCACGCGGCGAGGAAGACCTGCTGGGTGACGTCCTCGGCCTCCCCGAGGTCGCCCAGCGTGCGGGCGGCCAGGTGGTGCACGAGACGGCCCCAGCGCCGGTGGGCCAGGGCGAAGCAGTCCGCGTCGCCCCGCCCGATCCCACGGCCGATCTCCTCGTCCGAGATCACGTCGGTCGTGCCGGGTGGTGCGCTCATGACGACTCCGCCTCCTCGCCGCTGCCGGAAGCTCGGCCGCTCCCGCCCCTTCAGGCTCCGACGCGGCGACGAAGCGCTTCAACTCGCATCGTTCGTGCGTCGTCCTGCGCCCCGCCCCGGTCCGCGGGCAGGCTCACTCCCGGCCCCGGGCGTGGCGGAAGCGGGCCAGGCCGTCGGCGAGAGCGACGATCGGGTCGGGGTAGTCGCAGGCATCCCGTTCGGGGCCGGTGAGCTTCCACGGCTCGTGGATGGTCCCGGCGGGCAGGCCCGCGAGCTCGGGGACCCAGCGGCGGACGTAGGCCCCGTGGGGGTCGTACCTCCGCCCCTGGAGGACGGGATTGAGGACCCGGTTGGGCCGCGTGTCCGTCCCCGTCCCGGCCACCCACTGCCAGTTGAGCTGGTTGTTCGCGACGTCGCCGTCCACCAGGAGGTCCAGGAAGTGACGGGCGCCCTCGCGCCAGTCGACGTACAGCGTCTTCGTGAGGAAGGACGCGGTGATCAGGCGCCCCCGGTTGTGCATCCAGCCCTCGTGGGCGAGTTGCCGCATCGCGGCGTCCACCATCGGGTAGCCGGTGCGCCCCTCCCGCCAGGCACGGAGGTCCGCCTCCGCCTCGGCGCCCCGCCGCCAGTGGTCCTGCCGGGGCCGGTAGTCGGCGACGGCCGTCTCCGGCCGGGCGGCGAGCACCTGGTGGTGGAAGTCCCGCCAGCACAGCTGCCGTACGAAGGCGGACGCGCCCGCGCCGCCGCGGGCCCGTGCCCGGTGGACGGCCTCGGTGGCCGATACGGCGCCGAAGTGGAGGTACGCGGACAGGTGGGAGGTGGCATCTCCCGCGAGGTCGTCGTGGCGCTCCTCGTAGGTGTCGGCGAGCCGGGACAGCCAGGCGTCGAGCCGGCGGCGGCCCTCCTTCTCCCCGCCCGTGGGGAGGCCCTCCGACACGTGCGCCACGGAGGCGCGCCCGGGCAGTTCCTCGGAGCGCATCCCGCGGACCACCCGGACGGCCCGGGGAGCGGTGAGGGGGGTGCGCGGCGGCTCGGCGGCCCACCGCTTGAAGTACGGGGTGAAGACGGCGAAGTGGTCGGATCCCTGCGGGGTGAGGGCGCCGGGCGGCACGGCGGTGATCACCCCGTCGTGCACGTAGAGGCGGCGACCGTCGGACTCCAGGGCGCGCCGCAGCCGTGCCTCGCGGTCGCGGGCGAAGCGGGAGCAGCCGGCCGCCATGTGCACCTCGTCCGCATCGGCCTGCCGCGCCACGGCGTGGACCTCGGTGACGGGGTCCCCGGTGCGAACGACGAGCCGCCCGCCGCGGTCGCGCAGGCCCGCGTCGAGGTCGGCCAGGCAGTCGGCGAGGAAGGCCAGCCGGTTGGGCGCGGCGAACCCCGCCCGGTCGACGGCGGGATCCCGGACGAACAGGGGCACGACGTCGTGCGCCGCCGCCAGGGCGGCGCGCAGGGGCGGGTGGTCGTGCAGGCGGAGGTCGGAGGTGAAGAGGACGACGGAGTTCATGGCGCCACTCCCGGCGATCGGCCACCCTGCGGGCGCGCGCGGGCGACGGCGGGTGGGCTGCGTGCGGACTTGCCGTCCTCACTTCCCCCGGCTGCCGCCTCCCGGATGCGCCACCGGTCCCGCCGTGCCGCCGGTTGCCTCCTCGGCGGGTTCCTCCGCCGTCCTCTCGGCCGTTCGCGCGATGTTTCGCGCCATGCCGCCGAAGACGACGGCGTGGAACGGCGCCACGCTCCACCAGTACAGCTGTCCCGCCAGGCCGCGCGGGTGGAAGAGGGCCCGCTGGCGGTAGAGCGTGCCGCCCGCGGCATCGCGGTCGACGCGCATTTCCAGCCAGGCGAGTCCGGGGAGCCGCATCTCCGCGCGCAGCCGCAGGAGGCGTCCCCTCTCGATCTCCTCGACCCGCCAGAAGTCGAGCGTGTCACCGACCCGGAGCCGGTCGGCGTCGCGCCGGCCCCGGCGCAGCCCCGCCCCGCCGACGAGCCGGTCGAGCTGGCCCCGTACCGCCCAGGCCAGCGGGAAGGAGTACCAGCCGTTCGTGCCGCCCACCCCCTCGATGACCCGCCACAGCTGCTGCGGGGTCGCCGGGACGGCCTGCTCGCGCTCGTCGGTGTAGAGGCTGCCGCCCGCCCAGTCGGGGTCGGTGGGCAGCGGGTCGCTCGGGGCGCCGGGCAGCGAGGCGTTGGACCAGCGGGTCGTGACGCGCGCCTCCTTGACCCGTTCCAGGGCGAGCGCCAGAGCGCGGTCGAAGGGGACGGGCGTCCCCGGTCCGTCGGGCACGTACTGCCGGATGTCGTGTTCCGCGCAGACGACCTCGTACTTCAGCGATTCGGCCAGCGGACGCGCGAGGGCGGCCGGCACCGGCGTGACCAGGCCGATCCAGTGGCTGGACAGGCGCGGGGTGAGCACGGGGACGGGCAGGATGAGACGCCGGGGCAGTCCGGCGACGGCCGCGTAGCGGAGCATCATGTCCCGGTAGGTGAGGAGATCGGGACCGCCGATGTCGAAGACCCGGCTGACGTCGCGCGGCATCCGTGCGCTGCCGACGAGGTAGCGCAGCACGTCCCGTACGGCGATGGGCTGGACGCGGGTGCCGACCCAGCTCGGCGTCACCATCACGGGGAGCCGTTCGGTGAGGTAGCGGAGCATCTCGAACGAGGCCGATCCGGAGCCGATGACGACGGCTGCGCGCAGTACGGTCGTGGGCACCCCGGAGCCGAGCAGGATCCGGCCGACCTCGGCCCTGGAGCGCAGGTGCGGGGAGAGTTCCTGTTCGGGCACGTCGCGCGGGGTGAGGCCGCCGAGGTAGACGATGCGGGCGACCCCGGCGGCGCGGGCCTCGGCGGCGAAGGTGGTGGCCGCGCGACGGTCGGTCTCCTCGAACTCGTGGCCGGCTCCCAGCGAGTGCACCAGGTAGTAGGCCACGTCCACGTCCTGCAGCGCGGGACGCAGGCTGGCCGCGTCGGTGACGTCGCCGTGGACCACCTCGGCCCGGCCGGCCCACGGGTGGTCCCTGAGGTGGGCCGGGGTCCGGGCCAGGCAGCGCACGCGGTGGCCGGCGTCGAGCAGCTCGGGGACGAGCCGGCCGCCGATGTAGCCGCCCGCGCCGGTGACCAGGCAGTGCAGTCCGGTGGCCGGGGTCGCGGGCGGGGTCGGATTCCGGGGTTGCGTGCTCACGGGCTGTGCTCCGTTCGTTCCGTCCCGGGAGGGCGGCCGGCGGGCGCCGGACCCTCCCGTTCGCCCATCCTTCCCCGTGCACCGCCGGAACGGATGCGAAGACACGTCCGGACACGACCGCGCCCGGACGGACACGGCCGACGACGCACGGTCATCCGGGAACGCACGGTCCCCCCGGACCGGATCCCGAGCGGGGACGGACCGGGCACGGGTCCTAGGGCAGGCGCCAGTCGACCGGCTGCGTCCCCTGGCGCGCCAGCAGGTCGTTCGCCCGGCTGAACGGGCGCGAGCCGAAGAAGCCGCGGTCCGCCGACATCGGCGAGGGGTGCGCCGACTCGACCGCCGGCAGGTCTCCGAGCAGTGGCCGCAGGTTGCGCGCGTCGCGGCCCCACAGGATCGACACCAAGGGCTTGCCCCGGGCGACGAGTGCCCGGATCGCCTGCTCGGTCACCTCTTCCCAGCCCTTGCCGCGGTGGGCGGCGGGCTGGCCGGGGGCCGTCGTCAGGGCCCGGTTGAGCAGCAGCACCCCCTGCCGGGTCCACGGGGTGAGGTCCCCGTTGGACGGCCTCGGCAGTCCGAGGTCGGAGTTCATCTCGCGGAAGATGTTCTCCAGGCTGCCCGGCAGCCTGCGCACCTCCGGCGCGACGGCGAAGCTCAGGCCGATGGCCATCCCCGGTGTGGGGTAGGGGTCCTGTCCGACGATCAGGACGCGGACGTCGTCGAACGGCTGCTGGAAGGCGCGCAGTACGTGCGCGCCGGCCGGCAGGTACGTCCGGCCCGCGGCGATCTCGCCGCGGAGGAAGTTCCCCATGGCGGCGATCTGTCCGGACACGGGTTCCAGGGCCTTCGCCCAGCCTGCTTCGAGGAGTTCATTCAAGGGTCGTGGTGCCACGCTGTGTCACTCTACTGGTCCAACCGGGTGGCCGGGCGCCTACCGTCGGTGAGTTGACGGTATCTGCTCTTCATCGGATAAATGCGGACAGATGCCGCCGGAGAAGGCCCTGCCCGAACACCTTGTTCCGATAAGCCAGTAGCATGCGGCGCCATGAGCTCCCCCACTGGGCCCGCAAATGGCCTGCCCGTACGAATGCCGCGACCCCGCCAGACCGGACGGCACCGCCGGCCCGAGCCCGCGGCGGCGCCCGAGGGCGCGCCCGCGCTGGTGCTCGCCGTGCCCGGTGCCCCCTCGGCCGCCTCGCGAGGGCTCGCGGAAGAGATCATCAGCATCGGCCGCTCCGAGCTGCCGGGCCTCGATGCCCGCATCGGCTTCCTCGACGGTGACGACGCCTCCGAGTTCCCGTCCCTGTCCGGCGTGCTGACCGCCGTCGCGACCGAGCGTGCCGCGCGCGCGGAGTTCGCCCGCGCCGCCGGCCACGAGGTGCCCGCGCCGACCGGCCCCGACGCCGTGGTCGTGCCCCTGCTCGCCGGTCCGGACGCAGACCTGCTCCGCCGGGTCCGCCAGGCGCTGATGGACTCCTCGGCCGCCGCCGAGCTGGCCGACGTGCTCGGCCCGCACCCGCTGCTCGCCGAGGGCCTGCACGTGCGGCTGTCCGAGGCGGGCCTGGCCCGCGCCGACCGCGCCCGGCTCTTCACCGTGACCACCGCCGCCGACGGCATCGTGCTGGCCACGACCGGTGGCGAGGAGGCCGTCCAGGCCGCCGGGATCACGGGCATGCTGCTCGCCGCCCGTCTCGCCGTGCCCGTCATGGCGGCCGCGCTGGACCAGGAGGGCTCGGTGGCCGCCGTCGCCGAGCAGCTGCGCGCCGAGGGCTCCACGCAGCTCGCGCTCGCCCCGTACCTGATCGGCCCGGAGGCGGCCGAGGGGCTGCTCGACACCGCCTGCAAGGAGGCCGACTGCGCCACCGCCGAGGTGCTCGGGGCCTACCCGGCGCTCGGCAAGCTGGCCGTCGCCCAGTACTCCGCGGCCCTCGGGATCAGCCAGGGCGCCGCTGCCCACTGACCCGCCCGTCCGTGACGGAGAAGGCCCCCGGTGGCCCTGGTTTCCAGGGCCGCCGGGGGCCTTCTCCGTGGCGGTGTGCGGACGCCCCACAGGTACGCACCGTTCGCCCGCCCGGTACGTCCGTACGCGGTCAGTCGAGGACCACACAGGTGGCCGCGGGCACGGCCACCGAGCCGGCTCGGCGCGGGCGCCCGGTCGGCGGGTCCACGTCGAACCAGGTGACGTCGCCCGAGCGCTCGTTGGCCGCGTAGAGCCGACGACCCGAGGCGTCGACGGCGAGGTCGCGCGGCCACTCGCCGCCGCAGTCCACGGCGCCGGTGAGCCTCGGCTCCTCGGGCCCGTCGGCGAGGGAGAGCGTGGTGATGGAGTCGGCGCCCCGGACGGCCACCCAGACGAACCGCCCGTCGGGCGAGACGACGATCGCCGAGGGGTAGGCCCGTACGGCCCCTGAGGCGCCCGTGGAGGCGACCGGAACCTCGCGGACCGGTTCCAGTTGCCCGGACGCCCCGTTCCAGCGGCAGACGGTCAGCAGCGGCTCCAGCTCGTGCAGGACGTAGACCACGGCGCCCTCCGGGTGGAAGGCGAGGTGGCGGGGCCCGGTCCCGGCGCGCAACACCGTCTCGGAGTGCACCCGCAGCGCGCCGGTGGCCTGGTCGGGTGCGCAGACCCGCACCGAGTCGGTGCCGAGGTCCACGCTGAGCACCCAGCGGCCGGTCGGGTCGGGCAGCACCTGATGGGCGTGCGGGCGCTCCTGGCGCTCGGGGTCGGGGCCGCTGCCCTCGTGCGCGAGGACGTGGGCGGGCCCGGCCGGGCTGCCGTCGGCGGCGAGCGGGAGGCTGCTGACGCTGCCGGAGGTGTAGTTGGCGGTGAGCAGCCGGCCCGCGCTCACGCTGAGGTGGGTAGGGCCGGAGCCGCCGACACGGACGGCCGCACCGAGCGGGGCGAGGCCGTCGGCGGTCGGCAGGAAGGCGCTCACCGCGCCCCCCTCGGTCTCGTTCACCGCGTAGAGCACGCCGGTGTCCGGGGCGAGGGTGAGGTAGGAGGGGTCCTCCGTGGCGGCGACCGAGAGCGTGGTCAGCGCTCCGGTCACCGGATCCACGGCCGCGGTGGTGACACCGCGGCCGCCCCCCGAGGTGAACGAGCCGATGTAGGCCCGGTGTTCGCCGCAATGGTCCGTACTGTCAGCGCCGCCCACACGAGGCCCCTCTCACTGCTCTCGGATCCGTTCGGAGCCGACGGTAACAGAAGGTCTAGACCAAATCCCGCCCCTGGGCCCGTTCCTGCGCGCCGGGGTGGTGGACGTACGCCGTGCTGCTCGGGCTGTCCTCGTAGGTGCGGTGGAAGACCGGGGTGGCGGAGCCGGAGATCGGCGGCACGATCCAGGACCAGTCCGCGCCCACCTCCCGCCCCTTGCGCTCCTCCCGCTCCATGTGGGACAGGAACCGCCGGGACTCGCTGTGGTGGTCGGCGATGGCGACGCCGGCACGGTCGAAGGAGTGCAGGACCGCCCGGTTGAGCTCGACGAGCGCGCGGTCCTTCCAGAGCGAGCGGTCGCTGGAGGTGTCCAGGCCGAGGCGGCGGGCGACGGCCGGCAGCAGGTTGTACCGGTCGGTGTCGGCGAGGTTGCGCGCGCCGATCTCGGTGCCCATGTACCAGCCGTTGAAGGGCGCGGCCGGGTAGTGGATGCCGCCGATCTCCAGGCACATGTTGGAGATGGCGGGCACCGCGTGCCAGCGCAGGCCCCAGTCCGCCCAGCCGTCGCCGTCGGGGTGGTCGATCGGCACCTCCAGGACGGCATCCGCGGGGGTCTCGAACCAGCGGGGCTTGTCGTCGACGCCCTGCACCACCAGCGGAAGGAGGTCGAAGGGGCTGCCGGAGCCGCCGGGCCAGCCGAGCCGGAGCAGGGCCTCGGTGAGCGGAGCGTTGCGGGCGTCGCCGACGGTGACGGAGGGGTGGTCGCCGTAGCCGGCGTACCTGACGAGCTGCTCGCTCCAGATCAGGGGGCCGGGACGGCCCGGGGCGTCCGGGGCGAAGACCGTGATGGTGGGTCTGATCCTGCCGCCGTTGGTCGCCTCGCGCAGGTGATCGAAGCACTCGGCGGCGATGTCGTCGGCGTCGGTGAGCCCGCGGCGATCCCGGACCCGCAGCGAGTTCCAGTAGAGCCTGCCTATGCAGCGGTTGCTGTTGCGCCAGGCCACGCGCGCCCCGTGGGCCAGTTCCTCGGGGGTGTGCACATAGGTGCCGGTCCGGGCCAGTTCGGCCCTGACGGCGGCGAGCCGGACGCGCGGATCGCCTGCGCCCTTGGTCTCCCGGTGGAAGAGTCGGATGAACTCCTCGGCCGCTTCCCACACCTGAGCGGTGGTGGAGCGCTGTTGAAGAATTTCCATTCCGGGCGGTTACCCCCTGTCCGACCAGATCCACCCTGTACGTGCCGGATGAATGTGCAATGAACAATTACCCGTTGTACATGCCGCAGGTCAGCGGTGTGCGGCAGGAGCGGCCGGAACACTCCTCTGAGTGATCTTCGACGATAGGCCTGCGAGCAGGGGGTGCTGGGGCGTACGATCCGGCGCAGGCGCGGGGGTTGACCGTGCGCGCGCCGGGCTGCGCACGCGGGCGGGTCAGCGGCAGGGGCGGCTCATGTAGAGCGCCTGCTCGCCGGCAGCGGGCGTACCGCCGTACAGCGCGGTGTCGAGGCCGCAGAAGCCGAACCCCATGCGCCGGTAGGCGTGCACGGCCGGGGCGTTGACCGAACTGACCTCCAACCACAGGTGCTCCGCGCCGCGTTCGCGGGCGTACTCCGCCGCGCACTCCATGAGCGCGCGGCCGATGCCGCGGCCCCGCCGGCCGGGCGCGACCTCGATGTCCTCGATCGTGAGGCGGCGGTTCCACGCGGCGTAGCCGACGGCCGCGAAGCCGCACACCTCGCCGCCGTCGAGGGCCACGTAGGTGCGCGCGTCCGCGTCCCGGCCCGCGGCGCCGCCGAAGCCCTGCTCGTCGTGCTCCTCGGGCGGGAACACCTTGTGCACGGGCGGGTCGACCGGGACCTCGCGGAGCCGGAAGCCGAAGCCGTCGTCGGAGGCGGTCACCTCGAAGACCGTGGCAGTGGTGAAGGAACCGTCCAGGGCCTCGATGGCACCCGCGTCCTCGGGGCGGGCGAGGCGGTAGACGATTCCGTCGGCGGAGCCGTGTGCGGTGGTCATGGGATCCACCGTACGCAAAAAATCCCCCGGCCGAATTCGCTGCCGAGGGATGCGGGAGAGTATATTTGTTGGTTCGTGACTTCACGGAAAATGAAGCCACAAGAAACTTACGAGGACACTGTATCGCGGTGGGAGTGCAATTGTCAACCGAGGAATTCCGTAAAGAGCAGCAATTCGTCACCGGTCTCTATCGGCGCCTCGACTACCTGCGCGACCAGGCCGAACATGCGGTCGAAGGGGCATTGCGCGACGTCGGAAGCGGGTTTCAGGCGCGCCTGGAACGCGATGTCATGGTCGCCGAGCAGTCCGGTCTGCTATCCGCACTGAATGCGGGCGAGAACGGCCTCTGTTTCGGCCGTCTGGAGTTCTCCGACGGCCGCGACCACCACATCGGCCGGATCGGAATCCGCGCGGACGACGCGGAACGCACCCCGCTGGTCCTGGACTGGCGCGCGGAGGTGGCCCGGCCCTTCTACCTCGCCACCGGCCACACCCCCATGGGGCTGCGCCGCCGGCGGCACATCAGCAGCCGGGGGCGCGAGGTCACCGCCCTGCACGACGAGATCCTCGACCTGACCGACGCGGAGCGCACCGGGCACGAGGGCGCCGACGCCGACGCCGTGCTGCTCGCCGCCCTCGACGCCGCCCGGACCGGCCGCATGCACGACATCGTGCGCACCATCCAGGCCGAGCAGGACCGGATCATCCGCTCCCCGCACCGCGGGGTGCTGGTCGTGGAGGGCGGTCCCGGCACCGGGAAGACCGCGGTAGCGCTGCACCGGGCCGCGTACCTCCTGTACGCCCACCGGGAACTCCTCGCCAAGCGCGGGGTGCTCATCGTCGGGCCGGGACCGGCCTTCCTCGGCTACATCGGCGAGGTGCTCCCCTCCCTCGGCGAGACGGGCGTACTGCTCGCCACTCCCGGCGAGCTCTTCCCCGGCGTGCACGCCACCGGCGCCGACCGCCCGGGGGCCGCCGCGGTGAAGGGCCGGGTCGCGATGGCGGAGGTCCTCGCCCGGGTCGTGGCGGACCGGCAGGGCCTGCCCGAGACCGTGCCGGCGGACACCGGCGAGGAGTACGACACGGTCCCCGAGCCCGCGCTGGAGATCGACCACGACGACTACGGGACCCTGCTGCTGGACCGCACGATGGCGCACGAGGCGCGGGACCGGGCCCGGGCGACGGGGCTGCCGCACAACCAGGCGCGCCCCGCCTTCGCCTTCCGGATCATCGACGCGCTCACCGCGCAGCTCGCCGACCGGCTGGGGGCCGATCCGTACGGCGGTCCGAACCTGCTCGGCCCGGACGACGTCGCCCAGCTCGGCAAGGAGATCGCGATGAGCCCCGCCGTGCACGCGGCGATCGACTCCCTGTGGCCCTCCCTCACCCCCGAGCAGCTGGTCGCCGACTTCCTGGCGGACCCCACGCACCTGCCCGCCCACGAGGCCGAACTGGTCCGGCGCGCGCCCTCGGCGCGGCCGGACTGGACGCCGGCCGACGTGCCGCTCCTGGACGAGGCGGCCGAGCTGCTCGGGGAGGACGACAGCGCCCGGCGTGCCGCCGAGGAACGGGAGCGGCAGCGGCGCATCGCGTACGCGCAGGGGGTGCTGGACCTGTCCGAGGGCTCGCAGTCGTACGAGTTCGAGGACGAGGAGAACGAGTTCCTGGCGGCCCACGACATCATCGACGCCGAGCGGATGGCCGAGCGCCAGGAGGAGGCCGACCACCGCAGCGCCGCCGAGCGGGCCGCTGCCGACCGCACCTGGGCCTTCGGGCACGTGATCGTGGACGAGGCGCAGGAGCTGTCGGAGATGGCGTGGCGGCTGCTGATGCGGCGCTGTCCCACCCGGTCGATGACATTGGTCGGAGATCCCGCACAGACCGCCGACGAGGCGGGCTGCGGCTCCTGGGAGCGGATCCTCTCCCCGTACGTGGGCGAGCGCTGGGAGCTGGTCCGGCTCGGGGTCAACTACCGGACGCCGGCCGAGATCATGGAGGTGGCGGCGGCCGTGCTGCGGGAGCGCGATCCCGGCTTCGAACCGCCGCGTTCGGTGCGGGCGACCGGCGTGCGGCCGTGGGTGCGCGCGGCGGGGGACGCGGCGCGGGCGGTCGCGGAGGCCGTGGAGCGGGAACTGCCTGCGGAGGGGCGGCTCGCGGTGATCGCGCCGCGGGAGCGGCACGCGGCGCTGGCCGCCGTCCTGCCGGGGGTGCGGGAGGGCGCGGAGCCGGATCTGACCCGGGAGGTCGTGCTGCTGGATCCGCGCCAGGCCAAGGGGCTGGAGTTCGACACGGTGATCGTGGTGGAGCCGGCCGATTTCCAGCCGAGCGACCTGTACGTGGCGCTGACCCGGGCCACCCAGGCCCTCGGGGTGGTGCACTCCGCCGGCCGACTGCCGGCCGGCCTGGCGGAGCCCGCGCAGGGGCTGGTCAGGCGCTGACGACGAACGGCGCCCGCGGGTCGGTGCCCAGCGGGGCGGCGAGCTCGACCAGCGCCCGCTCCAGGCCCTGGAGATGGGCCAGCGCGGGCTCGGACCCGGCGGTGTGAGCCGCGAGGTCGCGCGCCGTGCCGGGCCGGCTCGCGCCCCGCTCCTCGGCGGTCAGCGCCTCCACCGCCGCCTCGACGCGCCAGCAGGCCGCGGCGAGGCGGGCGTCGTGGCTCGCGTCCGGAT
The DNA here is from genome assembly GCF_033794505.1 of Streptomyces sp. MB09-01. Taxonomy (NCBI): domain Bacteria; kingdom Bacillati; phylum Actinomycetota; class Actinomycetes; order Kitasatosporales; family Streptomycetaceae; genus Streptomyces; species Streptomyces sp. MB09-01. The sequence goes on from NZ_JARAYQ010000058.1 coordinate 33,181, forward strand.
CGGCGGCCACGGCCACCAGCCCGCGCACCTCGCGGGCGCAGTCGTCCAGCAGCGCGATGACCTGGCCGGCGCGGGCCTTGCGCGCACGGAACGGGCTGAGCGGGTGGACCAGCGGGGCCAGCGCCATCCGGACCCGGGCCAGCAGCGTCTCCAGTTCGGCGGCGTGGGGCGCCGGATCGGCCGCCTCGGAGCCGGCGAGGCGGGCGGCGGCCTGGGCCGTGGCCGCGTGCACGCAGTGCAGGGCCCGCTGGATCCAGGCGTCGTTCGTGGCGTGGGTGGTGACGGGCAGGACGAGCACCACGGCCAGCGCGGCGCACACCGCGCCGACAGCCGTCTCCTCCAGGCGCAGCAGGAGCAGGCCGGGGTCCAGCACGCCGAGCAGGCCGTAGAGCAGCCCCGCCATGAGCGTGACGGCCAGGATCATCCAGCTGTAGGAGACCGCGGCCGTGTAGAAGATCGCGAAGACGCAGCCGGCGACCAGGACGGCGGTGGGTGCGGGCGCGCCGTTCAGCGGGATGGCGATCAGTACGCCCGCGGCCACACCGATGACGGTGCCGAGCACCCGGCGGAAGCCCCGGACCAGCGTCTCGCCGCGCGAGGCGGTGTTGACGAAGATCCACCAGGTGGTGCCGACGGCCCAGTACCAGCGGTCCTCGGAGAGCACCTGGCCGATGGCGAGGGCGACGGCGCAGGCGGCGGTGGCCTGGACGGCCTGGCGGGTGGTGTGCCGGGCGAGTCCTCGTCCGGGCAGCGGCGCGGGGGCGGGAGGCGGCGGGGTGCGCCGCTCGATGGGCCAGAGCACGAACCGTACGGCGCCGCAGGCGACCAGGGCCAGGCCCACGGCGGCGAAGAGCTCCGGGAGCTGGGCGGGGACGGCGTGCAGGAACTGCGTGATGAAGAAGTTCATGAACGCGAAGATCCCGAGCGCGTGTCCGCGCGGACCCCAGCGGCGGGCGTAGACCCCGCAGAAGACGACGAGGACGAAGGCCGCGTCGCGGGCGGGGGTCAGCCCGTGCAGGGCGGTGGCGAGGGCGAGGACCGGGAATCCGGCGGCCGGCAGCAGGGCGGTGGTGACGGCCTGGCGGCGCACGGTCGCGTCGGTGACGGTGAAGAGGGCGAGGAGCGCCGCCAGTCCCCCGGTGATGGAGGCGCTCAGGGAAAGACCGCACAGCTCGGCGAGGGCGACGGAGGCGGCGACGCCGATCACCGCGCGGGCCGCGTTCCTGAGTCTCAGACGCCCCGGATCCGGAGCCACGAACATCCTCTTCACGGCGGTGTGCCGCCCCCCTCGTGTGGTGCGCGCCGGCGCGGCGCCGCCCGGGGGTGGTGGGCGGCGGACGGGCACGGCGAAAGCGCCGCGCTCCGGAACCGGCCTCGTTGCCGTCCGGCGCTGCGCGGCGCCGTAAGTACATGGATACGCCACAGATAACCATCCGTAGGGGCAATGGCTCAAGCGGACCCCTTGGAAGTGGACCATTGGCTCAGTCACTGGCGAGGATCTTCGGCCATCCGGAGGCCAACGGTCCGGCTTTCCCGCGCGGCGGTGAGCCGCCCGCGGTCACTGCGCCGGGCCGCCTTCCGTCGGCACGCACAGGACGGGCACCGGTGACAGGTGCAGGAGCTTGTGCGGGGTGGAGCCGAGCAGGGCGCCGCGGATCGGGCTGTCGCCCCAGCTGCCGACGATGATGACGCGGGCGTGGTGGCGCTCGGCGGCGTCCAGCAGGGCCTGGGCCGGCTTCTCGTCGACCACCTCGACCGTCGAGGGCACTCCGGCCGCGTCGGCCTCCTCGACGGCGCGGGCGAGGGCGCTGCGGCCCACCTGGCGGACGGCCTCCCGGTGGGCGCGGTACTCCTCTCCGGTGGCGCCCGGGGCGGCCGCACCGTAGACGAGGACGAGGGGCTCGCCGAAAGCGGTGGCCACCTCCAGCGCCACGTGCAGCGCCCGTTCGGCGCCGGGGGACTCGTCGTATCCAAGGACCACGGACATCGGGACTCCTCAGCGCTTCCCGGCACGGACGAGGGCCGGGTCGACCACGCCCCGCCGCTCCTGCCAGAACCTGCCGTCCCGTACCCGCCAGAAGCACATGACGAGCACACCGACGACGGCGATCGCGATCCCGATGACCAGCGGCGGGCCGAGCCCGAACCAGGAGACGCCGCTGGCCGAGTTCTCCGGGTCGGACATGTCGCCGACCGACTCCACCAGCAGCCAGATCAGCAGGCCGGCGCCGACCACCGGGCCGACCCCGATGAGCAGGAGGTTGTGCACGCTCTCGCGCAGGTGGCGGCGGTAGTAGACGGCGCAGGCCAGGCCGGTGAGCGCGTAGTAGAAGGCGATCAGCAGGGAGAGCGCGGTGAGCGAGTCCAGGAGCGCGTTCTCGCTGATCTGGTTGACGACGAGGTACCAGCCGATGGCGATGCCGGCCACCCACCACGTGCTCACGTCCGGGGTCCGGAACCTCGGGTGGATGTGGGCGAGCGGCGGTGGCAGCGCGTGCCGGCGGGCCATGGACAGGGCCGTGCGGGAGGCCGGGATGATCGTGGTCTGCGTGGAGGCGAGGGCGGAGGTGCAGACGGCGAGGAGCACCATCCAGTCCCAGCCGCCCATGACCTCGTGGGCGAGCACGGCGAAGATGGCCTCCTCCTCGGCCGCGTTCTCGGCGAGGAAGGTGGTGCCCGCGTAGCCGACGACCGCGAAGCAGACGGACAGGTAGGTGACCAGGAGGATGACCGTCGACCAGATTCCGGCCTTGCCGGGCGCGGTGGCGGAGTTCTCCACCTCCTCGGTGAGGTTGACCGCGGACTCCCAGCCCCAGTACATGAACACGCCGAGCAGCAGTCCGCCGGTGAGGGCGGCGCCGCCGGCACCGAAGGGGTTGAGCCAGGAGAGGGACGGCTCGATCTCCTCGAGGGTGCTGGTGCCGGCGTAGATCCGGTAGATGGCGACCACCGCGAAGGCCAGCAGGAAGAAGACCTGGGCGAGGATGAGGACGTCCTGGAGGTGGGCGGAGAGCTCGGTGCCGATGACGCAGATGGCGGTCATGGCGAGGATCACGGCGACGGTGAGGGATTGCCGGATCCAGGCGTTGGCGGCCCAGTCGTCGAGTCCGAAGGCCAGCAGGCCGAAGTTGACGGCGACGTCCGCGAGCGAGCCGATGACCAGTACGCCCGTCATGGCGATGGCCCAGCCGCCGAGCCAGCCCGCCCAGGGGCCCATGGCCCGGGTGACCCACGAGAAGGTCGTCCCGCAGTCCTGGTCGACCTTGTTCAGGTAGTAGAAGGCGGCGGCGATGAGGAGCATCGGCACGAAGGAGGCCAGCATCACGCCCGGCGCGTAGATCCCGACCAGGGCCACGATCGGCCCGAGCACGGCGGCCAGGGAGTAGGCGGGAGAGGTGGAGTTCAGGCCGATGACGAGCGCGTCGAGGAACCCGATCGCGTTGGCCTTGAGCCCCGTTTCCCCGTCGCCCGGCGGGTGCACCACATCCGTACCGTCCTGACCCATGTACGAATGGTCACGCACCCGGCACGGGCGCGCGAGGCGGGACGGACCGGTCAGGGGCGGATGTTCCAGCCCGCGACCACCGGGAGGCCGTGTTCGGTGGAGAGCACGCTGACGGTGCCGGTGCGCAGCAGGAACAGCCGGCCGTCCGCCGGCTCCAGGCCCAGGTAGCGGGCGGTGAGGACGCGCAGGAAGTGACCGTGGGCGACGAGCACCGCGTTGCCGCCGTCCGTGCGGAGCACGGGGGCTACCCGGGCGAGGGCGCGGTCCGCGCGGGCGCCCACCTGGGCGGCGCTCTCACCGGGGTGCGCCGGGTCACCGGGCGGGACGCCGTCGGTCCACAAGGACCACTCCGGGGTGGTCCGCCGGATCTCCTGGGTGGTGATGCCCTCGTAGCCTCCGTAGTCCCACTCGTACAAGTCGGGGTCGGCGACCCCGCCGATGAGTCCGGCGAGTTCGGCCGTGGCGACGGCCCGGTGCAGCGGGCTCGTCAGCACCAGGGCCGGGTGCCGGTCCTGGAAGTAGGGGGCCAGCGAGAGGGCCTCCTCGACCCCGCGCGCGTTCAGCGGGACGTCGGTGCGTCCGGTGTGCCGCCCGTCGGCGCTCCAGGACGTCTCTCCGTGCCTCACCAGCAACAGGTCGCTCACCCTCCGGACCCTATGCCTTCCGGCATGTCGGGGCCGGGGGATCCGGGCGGGCGTGTCACTGTCGGGCGTCATGGAGG
>NZ_JARAYQ010000590.1:0-864 GCF_033794505.1 Streptomyces sp. MB09-01
GAAGACGGCAAGCTAGATTTCTGCCTTACTCGTGGGCTCAGAGATGTTTATCAGAGACAGGAGCACCCCGCGCGCACGGCCCACGGCATCGCCGCACCACCCAGCCGCACCACTGCTGCGCCCCGCCGACGTTGGGCTGGTGTCGGCGGGGCGCAGCAGTGGTGCGGCTGGGTGGTGCGGCGATGCCGTGGGCCGTGCGCGCGGGGTGCTCAGCCGGAGGCTGCCGGGGCGGGCGCGGTGTGGCCCGGCCCGGGGGTGACCGGCTGCTGCTCGGGGGCGCCTGCCAGGTGGGTGCCGATCAGGTAGCCGATCAGCAGCCCGCCGATGCCGAAGACCTTGTGGCGGTTGACCTTCCACCAGGTCGGGGCCGGGGGCTCGGTGAGCACGCCTATGACGGTCGGGGCTTTCGCCAAGACGGGGTCTCCTTCTCGTTCGCGGACGGGGTGGTGCGTGCGGCCGGGCGGCCTGTCCGGCCCTCGCCGGACCCCGGGGTGCGGGGCGGGCGAGGACCAGGCGGGGCGTCGGGTCAGCGGGAGCGGCGTGTGCGCAGGCGGCGGGTGGCCCACTGCCGCAGCCGGTCGACGGGGCCGGGGTGGGTGTGCCGCCAGGCGGTGTCGAACACGTCGTCGTTGGTCGGGAAGGAGCGGGACTCGCCGCAGCTGCACGTCCAGGCGTACGGCTCGGGGCGGGTGTCGTCGCGGGTCGCGGTGACCTTGACGGTGAGGCCGTCGTGGCTCCCGTGGAAGGTGCCGGTCCAGAACTCGGTCTTCGGCTGCTGCGGCTTCATGCGGATTCCTTTCGGTGCGCGGTGGTGGTGTGGGCGGGGTGGAGTGCGGTCAGCGCTGGAGCGGGTGGACGTTGTCG
>NZ_JARAYQ010000591.1:0-844 GCF_033794505.1 Streptomyces sp. MB09-01
GGGACGGGCACGGGGACGGCGGGAGTATGGACCGCAGGAGTGGGAACGGCGGGGAGTGGGGTCCCTGGCCGGCCGAAGCAGGCCCGACGGGCGGGATGGCCAGCTGGGCCGGCAGCCCCGCACTACGCGCAGCCCTGTGCAAGCCCGCAGGCGGACAGCCCGGCACGAACCAACCCCACACAAACGTATCCCCATCCCCCGGCCAGCACCGGACCCCAACCCAGAGGCAGCGTTACCGGGAATCCGGTGGGACGAGCGTGCTGAGGACTGCCATCCATACCCACCACGCCCTGCCGAACCTGCCGCAACACCTCCAACAACACGCCACCCAGGCCGCACAACTCCAACGTCCCCGACCAGGACCTGCCCACCACACGCGAGGACCGCGCGACTCCGGCACCCCCCGACCAAAGGCACCTGCCCACCAAGCACGGGACCTCAGGAACCAGACGACATAGGGCACCCTCAAGCAGAAGCCCAGCGCCGTGGGCGGGAACCGCGGCACGGCCGAACAGGCCCGACGAGCAGGGCGGCGCCGGCTTGGCCGGCCCGCCCCGTGCAGACAGCCTCGTACAGGCCTGTCAGCAGGCAGCCCGGTACGAACCAACCCCACACAACCCCGCCAGCCAGCCACAGGGACGGCAAGCACGGAACCGCAGGCGCAAGGACCACGCGCGCAGGACCACGGGCACAAGGACCGCGGCAGTGCGGTGGAGCGGGAATCGGGTGCTGTGGGCGGGATCCCGCAGTCCGGACCGAGCGGCGCTACCGAAGCAGGCCCCGGGCAGAGTGACCAGCCTGGCCAGCCCGCCCCACGCTGCCCGCAGCCCCTGTGCAGGCATGC
>NZ_JARAYQ010000592.1:0-836 GCF_033794505.1 Streptomyces sp. MB09-01
CCGGCGGTTCGGGGGCGGGTGTGCTCCCGCTGGTCGAGGCCGAAGGTGGTGAAGGCGGTCCGTGCGGGCTGGGGGTAGGGGTCCTTGCCGGTGAGGGTGTTGAGGATGGCGGCGCTGCGCCAGGCGGCGAGGCCGAGGTCGGGGGCTCCGACGCCGTGGGTGTGGCGTTCGCCGTTCTGGACGAAGATGCTGCCGCTGACGGTGGGGTCGAGGATCATCCGGTAGCGGTCGTCGATGCGGGGGCGGCCGGCGGAGTCCTTGCGCAGGTAGGGGTCGAGGCCTGCGAGGAGGTTGCTGAGGGGGCGTTCCTGGTAGCCGGTGGCGAGGACGACGGCGTCGGTGGTGAGGCGGGAGCGGGTGCCCTGTTCGACGTGTTCGAGGTGGAGTTCGACTTTGGTGGTGGCGACGCGGCCGGCGGTGCGGACGCTGACGCCGGGGGTGAGGACGGCGTCGGGCCAGCCGCCGTGGAGGGTGCGGCGGTAGAGCTCCGCGTGGATGGCGGCGATGGTGTCGGCGTCGATGCCCTTGTGGAGTTGCCATTGGGCGGGGACGAGCTGGTTGCGTACGGGTTCGGGGAGGGAGTGGAAGTAGCGGGTGTAGTCGGGGGTGAAGTGTTCGAGGCCGAGCTTGGAGTACTCCATGGGGGCGAAGGAGGGGGTCCGGGCGAGCCAGGTGAGGCGTTCGCGGCCGGCGGGGCGGGCGCGCAGGAGGTCGAGGAAGACTTCGGCGCCGGACTGGCCCGATCCGATGACGGTGACGTGGTCGGCGCCGAGGATGCGCGGGCGGTTGTCGAGGTAGTCGGCGGAGTGGATGACGGGGACGGTGGGGGCTTCGGC
>NZ_JARAYQ010000593.1:0-790 GCF_033794505.1 Streptomyces sp. MB09-01
GGGTGGCGGTGACCGCCCTGGTGGCGCTGTCGGCCGGAGCCGCGGTGGTTCCGACGCTGCTGGCCCGGCTGCGGGTGCTGGAGGAGGTGTGGGCGGTGACCGCTCCGGCCCCGGCTCCGTACGCACCGGGTGCGGCGGGTGTCGTGATCCTGCTGACGGCGGCGGGGGCGGCCTGGTGGCTGACCCGGGTGCTGGCGCGGCCGGAGCCCGGGGTGGTGGCGGTGGTCCTGGCGTGGGCGGGGCTGTTCACGGCTCCGGTGCTGCTCGGGTTCCCGGCGGCCGCGGTGTTCGCCGCCCAGCTGGCGGTCACGGGCGCGGCCGGGGTGTTCGCCCTGCGCTCCGCCGCGCGCGGCGCCGGGATCGCGGCGGCCGTGTGCGCGCTGGCCGGCGCCGCGAACGTGTCCGTGGGCGCGCTGGACGGCCGGGTGGCGAGCTTCGCGGTGTGGGGGCTGCTGGGTGCGGCCTGCACGGCGGGGGCGGCGTACGGGCCCGCTCCGCGCCGGGTCCGCGCCGCGGCGGCGGTGTGCGCCGTCGGGTACGCCACGGCGGTGCTGGTGGCGGCGGCCGCGGTGACGGACCTGGCGGTGGTCTGGTGGGCGCTGCCGGTGCTCGCGGTCCCGGCGCTGGCGGCGGCTCTCGGGCCGCGGCTGGGCGGCGTACGGGTGCCCGTGGAGATCGCGGCGGCCGTGGCCGGCGCCCTTGCGGTGGCCCTGTCGGCCGGGCGGGCCGGGACGCTGGCGCTGGTCCTGGCGCTGGCCGGGGTGGTCTGTGCGGGGGCGGCGGTGCGTCC
>NZ_JARAYQ010000594.1:0-788 GCF_033794505.1 Streptomyces sp. MB09-01
GGGTGGGGGTGGGCGTGGCGGTGGCGGAGCAGCCCTCAGCCTTCAGGCCTCAGTCCTCTGGCCTCAGTCCTCATGCCTCAGTCCTCATGCCTCAGCCCTCAGGCCTCTCCCAGCCGGTCCAGCTCCGCCGCGATGGCGGCCCGCAGGGCGTCATGGCGGGGGCCCAGCGCATGCTGCTCGCCGCGCCGGTACTCCGCCTCGTACAGCCACACGGGCAGCCGGACGCGGTCGGCGGGCTCCCAGTCGTAGCGGGGCCAGATGTGGGTGTGGAGGTACGGGTCGGTGTTGCCGAGGATCTCGATGTTCACGCGGCGGAAGGCCGGGTCGAGCCGCGCGCAGGCCCGCTCGACGGCCTCGGCGAGTCGCTCCAGGTCGCCGAGGTACGCGGCCCTGCGCGCCCGGGACAGGTCGGAGAGCCGGGTCACGGCCGGGTCGTCGGTCAGGAGCACGGAGTACCCGGGCAGGAACTGCCGGTCGCCGATGACGGCGAAGCCGGAGTCGAGGCGGCGCAGGACGGTGGGGTTCTCCCCCCGGTGCGCGCTGCCGATGCGGTCGTTTCGCCAGTCGTTGTCGATCATGTTTGCTCCCTAACCGCACGCCTTTGCAGGGCGTTCGCCGTTGTCCGTGACTCTCAAGTAGCCCCTGTCATACCTGAGAGCTACGTGCGGATACGGCTCCATGGCGGGACGCCGACCACGGCCTCGGATTTCTAACTTCGGTAGCAGAGAAGAGCGCTGACGGCTCTTCCGGACGACCGGGGGAACACACCATGGCAGCGGGGACGACGC
>NZ_JARAYQ010000595.1:0-767 GCF_033794505.1 Streptomyces sp. MB09-01
TCGTTCGAACCGGCCGAAGGCGGACCAGGACCCGGCGGAGTGGCTGCCGCCGGCTCCGGACGCGCTGTGCCGGTACGGCGCCGAGTGGACCGCGACCAAGCTGCGGTGGGGGCTGGCGGTCGACGAGGCGGAGCGGGACCGGCTGCTGGACATCGCAGCCGGCTGCGGCGGCACCGACGTGGAGTTCACACCCGCCCCGTAGCGCCGGGTGCGGACGGGCCGAGGGCCGTCACCTCGCAGGGGCGGGGCCTTCTCGCATGTTCCGTTTCTGGGCCCGAGGCCTGTGCCGAGGGGTGTTGTCGGTGGGGGCGGTGACCATGGGGAGATGAGCGCCGGTATCGCGCCCGAGGGCCCGCATGCGGGTGTCGACGGGTTGTGCGAGTACATCCGGGGCGCCCTCGCAGGGTGGGTGCCCCGGATGCTCGGCGTCCATGTCCACCGGTCGGTGTCCGGGCCGGCCGAGGTGGCGCGGCTGGTCGGCGCGGTCGCGGAGGCCGCCGAGCTCACGGTGCTCCCTGGGGACGACGCGACTGCTCGGGCCGAGCTGCACACGGCAGCCGCCAGGGCCCTCGAGGCCGCCGGTGAAAGGCCGGGGACCGATGTGCGGGCCGAGCTGGCCGCCGTACGCGCGGGGTGCCGGCGCGCGGCTGTCGCCGTCGGACTGCGCGTTCCCGTCGCCTTCTGACCTGGGCCGGAGGGTCAGCTGTCCGGAGGATGGGGAACATTCCGGTTTGGTTGACCGTTCATCCACGTGTGGGGTGCGGGAA
>NZ_JARAYQ010000596.1:0-745 GCF_033794505.1 Streptomyces sp. MB09-01
CACGGCCGCTCCGGCCCCGGTGCTGGGGCGGTCGCCCAGCCCGATGGAAGACCCTCACCCGCAGCCGACTTCGGCTGTGTCTCCCGACACGGCCGCCCCCGGCTCCGCGGCGAGCTCGTCGTCCCGCCTGATCGAGGGCCGTCACCCGCAGCCGACCTCGACCGTGTCTCCCGACACGGCCGCTCCGGCCCCGGTGCTGGGGCGGTCGCCCAGCCCGATGGAAGACCCTCACCCGCAGCCGACTTCGGCTGTGTCTCCCGACACGGCCGCCCCTGGCCCCGCGGCGAGCTCGTCGTCCCGCCTGATCGAGGGCCGTCACCCGCAGCCGACCTCGACCGTGTCTCCCGACACCACCGCCCCCGACTCCGTGGTGGGGCAGTCGGCCCGCCCGAGGGAAGACCCTCACCCGCAGCCCACCTCGACCGCGTCTCCCGACACGGCCGTCTCGGGTCCGGCGGTGAGTCCGTCGGCCCGCTCGTTGGAGGACCGGCCGCTGGTGCCTGCCTCTGAGGTGTCTCCCGACACCGTCTCGGATCCGGCGGTGAGTCCGTCGTCCCGCTCGTTGGAGGACCGGCCGCTGGTCCCGGCCTCTGACGTGTCTCCCGACACCTCGCCGAGCCCTGTCGTGAGCCCGTCGGCCCGTTCGATGGAAAGCCGACAGCAGTGGCCGACCTCCGCGGCGTCTCCCGACGCCGCCACCGGGCCGGGTGCGCCCACGGCGCTGTCCGCTCCCGCCGACGACACC
>NZ_JARAYQ010000597.1:0-743 GCF_033794505.1 Streptomyces sp. MB09-01
CCACTGATCCACCCCCTTCCCCGTACGCCATCCCCCGCAAGGAGAACCAGCATGTCCACCTCCACCCGCACCGCCGTCGCCGCCCTGACCACCGAGGACGCCGAGCTGCTCGTCGGCGCCGCCACGTCCGCCGCGGAAGCGGCCGGAGCCACGGTCAGCGTCACCGTCCTCGACGCCGGCGGCCACCTGCTCGCCTTCCGCCGCGACGACCGGGCCGTACTGATCTCCGGCGAGACCAGCACCCGCAAGGCCTACACGGCCCTCCAGCTGAACGCGCCCACCGCCGACCTCGTCGACGCGGTCCGCCCCGGAGGCCCCTTCCACACGCTGCCCACGGCCCTGGACCGTCCCCTGCTGTTCATCGCAGGCGGGCTGCCCGTCCACCGCGACGGCCGGCTCGTGGGCGCCATTGGCGTCGGCGGCGGAGCCCCCGAGCAGGACCACGCCTTCGCCGCCGCGGCGCTCGACGCCCTGGTCTGAGCCCCCCCGGGTCGCGCACCCGTCTCCCCCGTGCCAGGTTGGGTACGGGGGACACAGGTGCATGATGCGGAAACCGAGGCTTCACAGGAGGGTCCACGCCATCGCGACGGCAACGGCCGCCGCGCTGGTGACCCTCGCCGTCCCGAGCTGTACGGCCGCCTCGGACGAGGCGCGCGCACCCGCCGCACCCGGCTCCTCCACGAGGGCGGCCGGCCAGGCCGAGGCAGCCCCGACACCGCCCGACCCGACCCCCGCCCCGACGC
>NZ_JARAYQ010000598.1:0-720 GCF_033794505.1 Streptomyces sp. MB09-01
CTCCTCCTGCCCGCCCCCTCCTTCTGCCCGCGCTTCCTGGCCGCCTTCCGTTGGTCGGTCTCCTGGTTGTCCCTCTGGCCGGCCGTCCCCCCGGCCGGCCGGGGGGCGGGATGCGTGAAGTCCCCCGGTCGGGTGGCCGGGGGACTTCACGGTGGTGCTGTGGGGGGCTTGGGGCCGTGGTTCAGCGGGTGGCGCGGCCGTACAGGACCAGGGCGCGGGAAAGGGCCGTCAGGGCCGCCGTGCACAGCAGGGTGCGGACGATGTTGGTGGAGACCCAGGTGCTCTTGAACTTGTCGACGATCGAGAAGTCCGTGAGTTTCGCGGCGTCGCCCGCGTCGGCGAGTTCGTTGTTGAGGGGGATGTTCACGGAGAAGGTGATCATCAGGACGAGGAAGTAGGCCACGGTGGCGGCCCCGACCCAGATCGCCACGGTGCGGCGGCCCTTGCGGAACTCGACGATCGCGGAGGCGGCGGAGGCGAGCAGGGCCAGGACGAAGGCCATGCCGAAGAGTCCGTTGCCGTCGATGGCCGCGTTGAAGTTCTGCATCGCGGTGACGTAGGTGCGTTCGTCGCCCGCCGCAAGCCCCGGCATCACCGAGACGTCGAAGGCGAAGAAGAGGCCGGCCATCAAACCCATGAGGATCGTGGAGACCAGCAGGAGGGCGGTGGCCGCCTTGCCGCGCCCGGCGGGCGACGAACGCACCTACGTCACCGCGATGC
>NZ_JARAYQ010000599.1:0-705 GCF_033794505.1 Streptomyces sp. MB09-01
CCATGGTGGGGGTGGTGGTGGAGCGGGAGCGGGCCGCCATCGGGGAGACCCACAGCCGGGACGCGGACGCGGGCGACGCGGAGGGCGGCGTGGTCAGGGCGTGGAGGGCCGCGTCGACGAGGCGGCCCACCAGGGCCCTGCCCGAGGTCTGCTTCCAGGAGGTGTCGGCCGTCAGGCGGTTCAGGTGCCGGGCGACGACATGCGTGCCGTCGCCTCTCGCCGATCTTGTGCATGCGGGCGGCCAGCAGCGGCCACTGGCGCGAGCCGACCAGGAGGCCCGATTCCTGCTCCGTCAGGACGTCCCGGACCAGCGACACCATCTGGGAGTGCGCGGCCGGGTACACCTTCAGCTGGTGCCCGCTGTGCCGGGTGGGCATCGTGAGGCAGCTCGACCACGTCATGCCCAAGAGCGTCTTCCCCGCGCTGTGCGTCGATCCGCTCAACCTTGTGCCGGCGTGTGAGCACTGCAAACCTCGACATGGACAAGCGGCTCGACCTGCTGCCTGCCCTGGTGCCCGGGCCGCGCCGCGCGGCGGATGACGGCGTTCAAGCAGCAGGCTCGGCATCCGGCCGCTGAACCGGAGCAACACCGCCGCCCGCGTCGTGACCACCCGCACCCTTCCATGGACGTGATCCAGGGGGGAACATCCTGGTGACGGTGGACGGGGGTGGCAGACCGTGGGGCGTAGACGGGGTGCGTGGGCC
>NZ_JARAYQ010000059.1:0-36196 GCF_033794505.1 Streptomyces sp. MB09-01
CCCCTGCGCAGTCGCCCGCATGTGGTGCCGCGTGGTGCCGGACTGGTGCGGCCAGGGGGCGGTGGCGCCATGTGGCTCAGGGTGGCGCAACGGTGGCGCCGCATCTGACCTGTGGGTTTGTTGGTAGTGGCACATGTGGTGCCAGATTGGCTCGACATGGCGCCATGCGTGTGTCATGCTGTGGGACATGGACCTCACGCCCTATGTCGCCAGTCTTCGCCACGAGCTCGCGGTGGCCGCCGAAGCGGGTGGCGACGATGCTCGCGCTCTCGCCGAGCGCATCACCGCACCGCTAGAGTCGGCAGCCAGACTCACCCTCCTGAATGCCCTGTCGGACGCCATGGGTGAGGTCACCCGGGAGCTCGCTCCGGGTTCGGTGGACGTGCGACTGCGCGGGCTCGAGCCCGAGTTCGTCGTGACCGCCCCGCCGAGGGACGAGCCCTTCGCGGTGCAGGGTTACGAGGAATCGCATGCCCTGCCCGCCGTGCCGCCCGTGCCGGAAGGAGAGGACAGCAGTACCGCACGCATCAACCTCCGACTCCCCGGCCACGTCAAGGCGCGTGCGGAGCAAGCGGCCGCGCGGGAGGGGCTGTCGCTCAACGCATGGCTCGTCAGGGCCGTTTCGGGTGCACTCGAGCCCGGCGGCGGGCGGCAGGGTGACGGGCCGGCGCCCCAGCGGGGCAGCGGCAGGAAGAGCTTCACGGGCTGGGTGAGCTAGCCCCACCGGAGCACCGTTTCGGCGTGCGAGGGGCCGACCACTCTCGCGTCACACCTTGACGTCCCCGGAGCGGGGGCGACCACCAGACTCACGAGGACGGGACAGCCATGCCTTCTTACGACACCAAGGGACCCATCACCGCGAACATCCACGTCGAGGTCGGTGTCGCCCGGATCAGTGCCGGGGACCGCACCGACACGGTGGTCGAGATCCACCCGCGCACCGCCGGGGACAAGGACGACCAGCGCGCCGCCGACGAGACCAAGGTCGACTTCTCCGACGGCACGCTGACGATCCGTACGCCGAAGGCGCGCGGGCTGTTCTCCGCCCGCGGTTCGGTCCTGGTCGAGGTCTCGCTGCCGCAGGGCTCGCGGCTCCTCGGGACCCTGGAGATGGGTGACATCACCTGCAAGGGGACGCTGGGCGAGTGCGAGGTCCGCACCAGCGCCGGCGACATCCGGCTCGACCAGGCCGGTCCGGTGCGGCTGAAGACCCAGCACGGGGACGTCCAGCTCGACACGGCGACGGGCGACGTCGACGTCACGACCGGTTCGGGCGAGGTGCGGGTCCGCACGATCGGCGGGGACGCCGACATCAAGAACTCCAACGGCAACACGTGGCTGGACGACGTGGCGGGCGATCTGCGGCTGAAGGTCGCCAATGGAAACATCACCGTCGGCCGGGCGCAAGGGTCGGTGACGTCAAAGAGCTCGAACGGCAACGTACGCATCGAGGAAGTGGCGCGCGGCACGGTCGAGCTCCAGACTAAGGCTGGCAACCTCGAAGTCGGGATTCGCCAGGGGACTGCCGCCTGGCTCGACATCAACTCCCAGTCCGGGACGGTCTACAGCACCCTCGGATCCGCCGAAGGCCCCACGGAGGGCGCGGAGACCGTCAAGGTGCACGCGAGGACCAGCCTCGGTGACATCACCATCCAGCGTGCGCACGGCGCCTGACGTCAGAGCTCTGCCTCGCAACAGCTACGAAATGGAGGGGGCACGATGAGTGCCGCGACCGAACAGATGGCCCCGCCCAAGGGGATCAGCGCAGTCGGCCTGCGCAAGTCGTACGGCGAGAAGGTCGTACTCGACGGGATTGACCTGCATGTGCAGGCGGGCACGATCTTCGCGCTGCTCGGTCCGAACGGGGCGGGGAAGACCACCACGGTCCAGATCCTCTCCACGCTCATCGCCGCCGACGGTGGCGAGGCGACCGTGGTGGGGCACTCGCTGGAGCGGAGCGCGGACGCCATCCGTGCCCGGATCGGCGTCACCGGCCAGTTCGCGGCGGTGGACGGGCTGCTGACCGCCGAGGAGAACATGCTCCTCATGGCGGACCTGCACCACCTCGACCGCGCGGAGGGCAAGCGCCGCACCGCCGAATTACTCCGGCAGTTCGAACTCACCGAGGTGGCCGGCAAGATGGCCTCCACCTTCTCCGGGGGCATGCGCCGCAAGCTGGACCTGGCGATGACCCTCGTCGGCAACCCGAGCCTGATCTTCCTCGACGAGCCGACCACCGGCCTCGACCCGCGTAGCCGCCGCACCATGTGGCACCTGATCCAGCAGCTCACCGCCCAGGGCGTGACCATCTTCCTCACCACGCAGTACCTGGAGGAGGCCGACCAGCTCGCCGACCGGATCGCCGTCCTCGACAAGGGCAAGATCGTCGCCGAGGGCACCGCGGACGAGCTCAAGCGCCGCATTCCCGGCGGGCACATCCGCCTTCAATTCTCCGACGTGCTCAGCCTGGACGCCGCCTCCCGCCGGCTCGGCCTCGACGAGGGCGCCCGTGACGAGGAGAAGCTCACCCTGCAGATTCCGAGCGACGGCAGCATCCCCGCGCTGCGCGCCGTCCTCGACCTGCTGGAGGGCGCCGGTGTCACGGCGGACGCACTGACCGTCCACACGCCCGACCTGGACGACGTCTTCCTCGCCCTCACCGGTGACGGGTCGCGCCACCACGCGACCACCGTTCCCAGCCCCGCCAACACGGCGCAGGAGGCCCGCCGATGAGCACCACGTACGCGATGCGCGACTCGATGACGATGCTGCGCCGCAACCTCAAGCACGCACAGCGCTACCCCTCGATGACGATCTCGATCGTCGCGATGCCGATCCTGATGCTGCTGCTGTTCGTCTACGTCTTCGGCGGCGCGCTCGGCGCCGGCATCGAACTGCCCGGCGGCGGTACGGGTGACCGCGGCGACTACACCAACTTCGTAGCCCCCGGCATCCTCCTGATGGCGGCCACCGCTGGCGCGGTCTCGACCGCCGTGTCGGTCTGCACGGACATGACCGAAGGCATCATCAACCGCTTCCGGACCATGTCGATCTCGCGCTCCTCGGTGCTGACCGGGCACGTGGTGGGCAATGTCATCCAGACCATGATCAGTCTGGTCCTGGTCATCGGTGTCGCGCTCCTGGTGGGCTTCCGGCCCAACGCCACCGTCGTCGAGTGGCTCGCCGCCCTCGGCATCCTGGCCCTGCTCGCCTTCGGCCTCAGCTGGCTGTCCGCGGCGATCGGTCTGGGCTCCAGCAGCGTGGAGGCGGCGAGCAACGCGCCCATGCCCCTGACCTTCCTGCCCTTCCTCGGCAGCGCCATCGTCCCGCCGGAGTCCATGCCGGTCGGACTGCGCTGGTTCGCCGAGTACCAGCCCTTCACCCCGATGACCGACACCCTCCGGGGCCTGCTCATGGGTACGGAGATCGGCAACAGCGCCTGGCTTGCGCTCGGTTGGGGCCTCGTCCTCAGCGTCCTCGGCTTCCTCTGGGCCCGCTCCGCCTTCAACCGTGAGGCGAAGAGCTAGCCGCCACACCGCACCACGCGAGAACCGAACGGGGCTGCCCGGCCGACAGGCCGGGCAGCCCCGTTCTTCGTGCTCCCGCTGTCCCGCCGTCCCGTCGACGGGACAGCGGGAGGGCGAAGAACGGGGCGCGATGGCCGAAAACGCAAGGAGGAATCGCTCACCAGTACCCGTCCGGCAGGGCTGTGGGGGCATTCCTTGCCTCGTCGGGGGGCCACTCCTACGATCAATTGCGGAAGTGCGGGAAATAGGCCGTGACCGACCCGGCCCGCTGCACCAACGCACCCGGTACTGCATTCCACTTTCTGCGTTCTGCTTTCCGCTTCCATCGAAATCTGCAGAGGGGTCATGGTCATACACACGCGCAGCCACGCAACGGAAACCGCCGCCGGACTGGTCGTCGAAAGTCCCTTCATATGGCGGGCGCGGCGGCCCGGACACCGCCATCAATTGGTCTGCTTCCCGCAGGCGGGCGGCGGAGCGGGAGCATTCGCCGACTGGGTGCAGGAACTCCCGGCCGACATCGAGGTGGTCGCGGTGCAGCTGCCCGGCCGGCAGAACCGCATCATGGAGGACCCCGCCACCGAGGTCGGCCCGCTCGTCCGGGCCCTGATGCAGGCCCTGCGCCCCGTCCTGGACGGCCCGTTCTCCTTCTTCGGCCACTCCTGCGGGGCCCTGCTGGCCTTCGAGCTGGCGCTGGCGCTCCAGTCGCGCGGCGGCCCCCGGCCGGCCCACCTGTTCCTCTCCGGCCAGGCCTCGCCCGAGCCCTTCCGCAACCGCCCCCAGCTGCACGGACTGTCCGACGAGGAGTTCCGTGCCGAGGTGCTGCGGCTCGGCGGCTTCGACGAGGAGCTCGCCGACGACGAGGACGCCATGGAGGCCCTGCTGCCGTCCGTGATGGACGACTTCTCCCTGTGGGAGCAGCACGCGATGCCCGTCGGCGCGCGGCTGGACGTGCCCATCACCGCACTGGTCGGCGAGTCCGACAGCCGGGCGCCGCTGAACGAGATGGAGACCTGGGGCGCGCACACCGACACCGCCTTCGACCTGCGTGTCTACCCCAGCGGACATTTCTATCTCTTCGAGCCCGGACTGAGCGCCGAGCTGCTCGAATTCATCGCCGGTACGGTGCTGGCGCCCTAAGCTCCCCATCGGGTCGCATCACGGGCGGTGCGGTTTTCCGCGGGCAATTCCTGTGTGGCAGCTTTTTCGGGCTTGCCGCACCGCCCGCCGGCTGAGATCAATGAGGAATCAAACCCACGAGATTCCTGTCTTCATGTCCAACCATTGGGGGATGGTCGCTTTGTGCTCGTTCCATGACACGGCGGTGCCGGTGGCGACGATTCCTGAGATGTTCGAGAAGCAGGTCGTCGCCGCGCCGGACGCCGTCGCGCTGGTCTTCGGCGAAACCTCGCTGACCTACCGCGAGGTCGACGCGCGGGCCAACCGCCTGGCCCGGGTCCTGGTCGGACGCGGAGTGGGGCCGGAGTCGATCGTGGGCGTGGCCGCGCAGCGGTCGCCGGAGCTGTGGGTGGCCGTCCTCGCGGTGCTCAAGGCGGGCGGCGCGTACCTGCCGATGGACGCCGCGTACCCAGCCGACCGCCTCGCGTACATGGTCGAGGACTCCGGCGCCCGCCTGGTCCTGGCGGACGCAGTCACCGGCGGCCTGCTGCCCGAACTCCCCGCCCGCGTACTGCTGCTGGACGCTCCCGAGACGGTGGCGGCGGTCTCCGCCGAGGCGGCCGGCCCGCTCACCGACGCGGACCGGATCCGCCCGCAGCGGGTGGCGCAGACCGCGTACGTCATCTACACCTCCGGTTCCACCGGCCGCCCCAAGGGCGTCGCCGTCACCCACAACGGCCTCGCCCCGCTGCTCGCCACGCACGTCGAGCGGCTGAACGTGAGCCCCGCGAGCAGGGTGCTGCAGTTCGCCTCGCCGAGCTTCGACGCCTCGGTGTGGGAGATGTGCATGGGCCTGCTGTCCGGCGCGGCCTTCGTGCTGGCCGACAAGGAGGCGCTGGCCCCCGGTGACCCCCTGGCCGACACCATCGCCCGGCACGGCGTGACCCACGTGACGCTGCCGCCCCCGGTGCTCGCCGCGCTCCCCGCCGGGGCCATGGACTCCGTCGAGACCCTCGTGGTCGCCGGAGACGCCACCACCCCCGAACTGGTCGCCACCTGGTCGGCCGGCCGCCGCATGATCAACGCGTACGGGCCCACGGAGACGACCGTGTGCGCCACGATGAGCGCGCCGCTGGCCGGCGACGGCCGCGTACCGCCGATCGGACGCTCGATCACCGACACCGACGTGCACGTCCTGGACGACGCGCTCCGCCCGGTCGGCGCCGGCGTGATCGGCGAACTGTACGTCTCCGGCGCCTCGCTGGCCCGCGGCTACCTGGGCCGCCCCGACCTGTCCGCCCAGCGTTTCGTGGCCTGCCCCTCCGGCGGACCCGGAGCCCGGATGTACCGCACCGGCGACCTCGTGGAGCGGACCCCGGCGGGCGAACTCGTCTTCCACGGGCGCGTCGACACCCAGGTCAAGATCCGCGGCATCCGGATCGAGCCGCTCGAGATCGAGGCGGTGCTCAGCGGCCACCCCGGCGTGGCGGACACCGCGGTCCTCCCGTACGAGCGGCGCGGCAGCCGCCAGCTGGTGGCCTACGTCGTCCCCGCGGCCTCGGGCCGCCCCGGCCGGGCGGGCCCGCAGGGCAGCGCCTACGGCAGCATCGCCCTCGACTCCGGCTTCGGCGCCGGCGAGCTGCGCGCCTTCGCCGCCGAGCACCTGCCCGACCACATGGTCCCCGCGGCCTTCGTCCTGCTGGACCGGCTGCCCCTGACCCCGAACGGCAAGCTCGACAAGGCCCGCCTGCCGGAACCCGAGTTCAAGGGCGAGACCTACCGGGCCCCGCGCACCCCGCAGGAAGAGATCCTCGCCGACCTCTTCGCCAAGGCCCTGGGCGCGGGCCAGGTCGGCATCGACGACGACTTCTTCACCATCGGCGGCGACAGCATCCAGTCGCTGCAGGTCGTGTCCTGGGCCCGGGCCCGCGGCCTGGTCGTCACCGCCCGCCAGGTCTTCGAGCAGCGGACCGTCGCCCGGCTCGCCGAGACCGCCGTCGCGAACGGGGAGGGCGCCCCCACCGGCCCGGTCCTGGAGGAGTTCGACGGAGGCGGCACCGGATGGATGCCGCTGCTGCCCGTCGCCCGCTGGATCCGCGAGTGGGGTCCCGGCTTCGACCGCTTCCTGCAGGCCATGGTGCTGGAGCTGCCCGAGGGCATCGACCGGGCCGGCCTGGCCGCCACCCTGACGGCCGTGGTCGACCGCCACGACCTGCTGCGCTCCCGCCTCGTCGCCGACGCCGAGGGCGAGGGCGACGGTGAGGCCGACGGACTGGTGGTCGCGCCCGCCGGCTCCGTGGACGTGGAGCCGCTGCTGCACCGGGTCGCGTGCGACGGCCGCTGGGACGCCGAGTCCTGGCGGGACCTGGTGCTCGGGGAACTGGAGGAGGCCGCGCAGGGGCTGGACCCGGCGGCGGGCGTGGTCGCCCGGTTCGTCTGGTTCGACGCGACCGGCAGCGAGGGTGCCGAGGGCGCCGAGGGCGCCGAGCCCGGTGGCGCCGGACGGCTCCTGCTCGTCCTCCACCACCTGATCGTGGACGGCGTGTCCTGGCGCATCCTGATGCCCGACCTCGCCTCGGCCTGGCAGCAGATCAGCTCCGGCCGCACCCCCGAACTGCCGCCCGTGGCCACCTCGATGCGCCGGTGGGCGCACGCCATGGCCGACGAGGCCCTGTGCCCCGAGCGGGTCGCGGAGCTGGACCTGTGGCGCTCGGTCGTCGAGGGTCCCGATCCCCTGCTCGGCACCCGCCGGCTGGACCCGGCCGTCGACGTACGGTCCTCCGTCCGCGTCACCCACGTCCAGCTCCCGGTCTCCGTCACCGAGGCCGTACTCACCGACCTGCCCGCGGCGTTCCACGGCGGGGTCAACGACGGACTGCTCGCCGCGCTGGCCCTGGCGCTCGCGCAGTGGCGGCGCACCCGCTCCGTCGACGAGGCCTCCGCGCTGATCCGCCTCGAAGGGCACGGCCGCGAGGAGTCCGCCGCCCCGGGCGCGAGCCTCGCCCGCACGCTGGGCTGGTTCACCACCGCCTTCCCGGTGCGCCTCGACCTCGCCGGGGTGGACCTCGACGAGGCCTTCGCGGGCGGACCGGCCGCCGGCCTCGCCGTCAAGAAGGTCAAGGAGCAGCTCCTCTCCCTGCCCGACAAGGGCATCGGCTACGGCCTGCTGCGCCACCTGAACCCGCAGACCGCCGCCCAGCTGGCCGAACACCCCCTCGGGCAGGTCGGCTTCAACTACCTGGGCCGCTTCGCCACCGGCTCCGACCGGCCCGGCGAACAGCGCGGGGCGGGCTTCACCCAGGCCCCCGAGACGGCGGCCATCGCCGAACTGGCCGAGCTCGACGCGGCCCAGGACCCGCGGATGCCGGCCTCCGCCGAACTCGACATCAACGCCACGGTCAGCGACCAGCCGGCCGGCCCGGTCCTGAACGCGGCCTTCAGCGCCCCCGAGGGAGTGCTCACCCCGGCGGAGGTACGGGAGCTCGCCGACCTGTGGTGCGCCGCCCTGGAGGGCCTCGCCCGGTACGCGGCCCGGCCCGACGCCGGCGGTCTGACCCCCTCGGACCTGCCGCTGGTGAGCGCGAGCCAGTACGACATCGACGGCTGGGAGCGGCGCTTCCCGGGCCTCACCGACGTCTGGCCCACCACCCCGCTCCAGTCGGGCCTGCTGTTCCACTCGATCTTCGAGGACTCCTCCTTCGACGCCTACCAGGTGCAGTACGCCCTGCACCTGTCCGGACGGGTGGACGCCGGCCGGCTGCGCGCCGCCGGGCAGTCGCTGCTGGACCGGCACTCCAGCCTGCGGACCGCCTTCGTGCACAACGCGTACGGGGACCTGGTCCAGCTCGTCCTGGACTCCGTGACCCTGCCCTGGCAGGACCTCGACCTGTCCGGGCTCGGCGAGGCGGAGCGCGCGGAGGCCTTCGAGCGGTTCCTCGCCGAGGACCTGACCACGCACTTCGACCAGATCGCGCCGCCGATGCTGCGCATGACGCTGATCCGGACCGGCGAGGAGACGTACGAACTCGTCCTGACCGCCCACCACGTGCTGTTCGACGGCTGGTCGGTGCCCCTGCTGATGCAGGACCTGCTCACCTTCTACGGATCGGCCGGGCAGGCCACCGGGCTGGAACCCGCCCGCGACTACCGGGACTTCCTGGCCTGGCTCTCCCGCCAGGACCCCGAGGAGTCCGCCCGCGTCTGGCGCGAGGAGCTCAGCGGGGTCGGGGAGCCGACGCTGCTCGCCCCGGTGGTGTCCACCCCGGCCGCCGGAGCCGCCGGAGCCGCCGGAGCCGCCGGAGCCGCCGGAGCCGCCGGAGCCGCCGGAGCCGCCGGAGCCGCCGGAGCCGCCGGGGCAGCCCGAGCCGCCGGAGCAGCCCAGTCCGCCGGGTCCGCCGAGGACATCGCCATGCGGCAGGCCGAGGTGCCGCTGCCCGTCGAGGCCTCCCGCGAGCTGTTCCGGCGCGCCTCCGATCTCGGCGTCACCCTGAACACGGTGGTCCAGGGCGCCTGGGCGATCCTGCTGGCCCAGCTCACCGGCCGCCAGGACGTGGTGTTCGCCTCCACGGTCGCCGGCCGCCCGCCCGCCCTGCCGGGCGCCGACTCCACCGTCGGCATGTTCCTCAACACCCTGCCGGTGCGGGTGCGGTGCGCCCCCGCGGACACCCTCGCCGAGCTGCTGACCACGGTCCAGGGCCGGCAGGCCGCGCTGATGGACCACCACCACTTCGGCCTGAGCGAGATCCAGCAGGCCGCCGGAACGGACGCCCTCTTCGACACGATCATCGGCTTCGAGTCCTTCCCGATGGACCGGGCCGGCATCGTCGAGGCCAGCCGCGCGGCCGGGATCTCGATCACCGGCATCCGCTCCTTCACCGCCAGCCACTACCCCGTGACGGTGCTCGCCTTCATCGAGCCCGACCGGCTGCGCCTGGCGGTGCAGTACCAGCGCACCGTGCTCGACCCCGCCGTGGCCGAGTCCATCGCCGCCAGGTTCGCCGCGATCCTGCGGCAGCTGGCCGAGGACACCGGCCGCCGGGTGGGCGCCGTGGACGTACTGGAGCCCGCCGAGCGGGACCGGCTGCTGAACGGGCTCGGCGCGGGCCCGCAGGCCACCGGCGCGGGCGCCGGCGGGACGACCGTCCCGGAGCTGTTCGAGCGGCAGGCCGCCGCCACCCCCGACGCGGTCGCGGTGGTCTCGGGCGCGGAGTCCCTCACCTACCGGGAGCTCGACGAGCGGGCGAACCGGCTGGCACACGGCCTGATCGCCCGCGGAGCCGGCCCGGAGACCCCGGTGGCCCTGGCCCTGCCCCGCTCGGCGGACCTGGTGGTCGCGCTGCTCGGCGTACTGAAGTCCGGCGCCGCCGCCCTGCCGCTCGACCCGCGCCACCCGGCCGACCGCCTCGCGCGCGTCCTGGCCGACGCGCGGCCGCTCCTCGTGCTCACGCACCCGGACACGGCGGCCGCCGCGGCGGACACCGCGGTCCCCGCCGCGCACCTGGACGAACTGGGCTCCGGCGACGGCGCCTGCGCTCCGGCCCCCGTCCGGCGGCCCGACGGGCTCGCGTACCTCTCGTACGCCTGCGGCGGTCCGGACGGGCCGACCGGGGTGGAGACCACCCACCGGAACGTGGCGGACCGGGTGACGGGGCTGCTCGCGCGGCTCGGCGCCGCGGCCGGCCCGCGGCTGCTGGCCGGGCTCCCGGGAGACGCCGAACCGCCCGTCCTGGAGATCCTCGCCGCGCTCTGCGGCGGCGGGGGACTCGAGGTGCTGCAGGATCCGCGGGCCCTCGCAGGGCACCGCCTCCTCGGTCCCCCCGCCGCAGGGCGCGGGACGCTCGCGACGACCCCCTCGGCCTTCGCCGAGCTGCTCGACGAGGTGGCCGAGGAGCTGCACACGGACACGATCGTGTTCTCGGGCGAGCCGCTGCCGGCCGCACTGGCGCGGCGGGCGGCCGAGTCCGCCCCGGGGGCCCGGCTCGTCAACCTCCACGGGCACCCCGAGACCGGCTTCGCCACCGCCTTCTCACCGCCGGACGGCGAGGAGCCACCGGGCACCTCGGCCGTGCCCGCCGGGACGCCGCTCGCCGGAGTGCGGGCGTACGTCCTCGGCGCCGGTCTGACCCCGGTGCCGCACGGCGCGGTCGGGGAGCTGTACCTCGCGGGCGGCGCGCCGGCCCGCGGCTACCGCGGCCACGGCGGCCTGACCGCCGGGCGGTTCGTCGCCGACCCGTACGGCCCGGCCGGATCGCGGATGTTCCGCACCGGTGACCTGGTCCGCTGGACCGGGGACGGCCGGCTGGAGTTTCTCGGGCGCGGCGACACGGAGGCGGCCGTCCGCGGCACGCGGGTCGCGCCCGCCGAGGTCGAGGCCGTCCTGAGCGGGCACCCCGGAGTGGCCCAGGCCGCCGTGGTCGCCCGCGAGGGCCACGGGCCGGGCGGGACCGCACAGCTGGTGGGCTACCTCGTACCCGCCGCACCGTACGGCGCCGAGCCCGGGGCCCACGCCGACGAGGTACGGGCCCACGCGGCGCGGTACCTGCCCGCGGCCCTGGTCCCCGCGGTCCTCGTGACCCTGGAGCGGCTGCCGCTGACGCCCGACGGCCGCCCCGACCGGTCCGCGCTGCCCGAACCCGAACCGGCCGGCCGCCCCTACCGGGCGCCGCGCACTCCCGAGGAGGCGGCTCTCTGCGAGCTGCTGGCGGAGGTGCTCGGCGTGGAACGGGTCGGCATGAACGACGACTTCTTCGAACTGGGGGGCAACTCCCTGCTGGCAACACGGCTCACCAGCCGTATCCGGAAGGTGCTCGGGGTGAGCGTGCCTTTGCGGTCGATCTTCGAGTCTCACGCAATTTCAGAGCTTTCGCGCACGGTCAAGAACGCAGGCACGTCGAGCCGGCCTCGACTGCGCAAGATGGACAGGAGTGGACAGTAAAATGATCCCGTTGTCGTTCGCACAGCGTCGGTTGTGGTTCATCGACCGATTCGAGGGACCGTCGGCGACGTATAACGTCCCCTTCCTCGTGCGGTTGACCGGCGAGCTGGACCGGACCGCCCTGCAGTCCGCGGTGCGCGATGTCGTGGCACGGCACGAGAGCCTCCGTACGCTCATCGTGATGAACGAGCAGGGCGTGCCCTCGCAGCAGGTGCTGCCGGTGGCCGAGGCGCTGCTCGACGTGCCGCTCGTGGAGGTGGCGCCCGACGCGGTGGACGAGGCCGTGTTCCGGGCGGCGCAGTACACCTTCGACCTGTCGGCGGAGATTCCGGTCCGCGCCACCCTGCTGCGCTCCGGCGAGCGGGAGCACGTCCTGCTCCTGCTGGTCCACCACATCGCCAGTGACGGCGAGTCGATGGAGCCGCTCTCCCGCGACCTGGCCACCGCGTACACCGCGCGGCTGCGGGGCGCCGCCCCGCAATGGGCGGATCTGCCGGTGCAGTACGTCGACTACACGCTGTGGCAGCGCGAGCTGCTGGGCGACGAGAACGACCCCGAGAGCGTGGTCTCCACGCAGGTCGCCTACTGGCAGGACGAGCTGAAGGGCGTGCCGACCCCGCTGCGCCTGTCCTCGGACCGCCCGCGCCCGCCGGTGGCCAGCCACCGCGGCGACACGGTCGGCTTCCCGATCGACGCCGAACTGCTGGCGGCCGTCGAGACCCTGGGCCGCGAGCGGGACATGACCGTCCCCATGGTGCTCCAGGCCGCCCTGGCCGTGGTGCTCCAGCACCTGGGCGCCGGCCAGGACATCGCCATCGGCTCCACCGTCGCGGGCCGCACCGACGACGAACTCGCCGACCTCGTCGGCTTCTTCGTGAACACCTGGGTGCTGCGCACGGACCTCTCCGGCGCGCCCACCTTCGACCGGGTGCTGGAGCAGGTCCGGCAGAAGGCGCTGACCGCGTACGACAACCAGGACGCTCCCTTCGAGCACCTGGTGGAGGTCCTGAACCCGGAGCGGTCCACCGCCTACCACCCGCTGTTCCAGGTCATGTTCACCTGGGAGAACGACGCCTGGATCGAGCTGGACCTGCCGGGTCTGGAGCGGGCCCGCTTCGAGGTGCTCGCCACCCCGACGGCCAAGTTCGACCTGGAGTTCAACTACTTCTCGGACCCGGACGGTCCGGGCATGCTCTGCTACCTCGAATACGCGACCGACCTCTTCGACCGCTCCACGGCGCAGTCCGTCGTCGACCGCTACCTGCGGGTCATCCGCGAGGTCGTCGCCCGCCCGGACCGGCCGGTCGCCCTGGTGCCCGTGCTGGACGGCGCCGAACTGGACGCCGTGGTGCGGGAGTTCAACGACACGGCGGTGGCCCTGCCCGAGGTGACGGTCGCCGAGCTCTTCGAGGGGCAGGCCGCTGCGACCCCGGACGCGGTCGCCCTGGAGGCCGGGGACGAGGTCCTCACCTACCGCGAACTCGACGCGCGGGCCACCCGTGTGGCGCAGGAGCTGGCCGCGCGCGGGGTGGGCGCCGAGACGCTCGTCGGCGTGGCCCTGCCGCGCACCGCGGACCTGGTCGCCGGGCTGCTCGGCGTGCTCAAGGCCGGCGGCGCGTACCTGCCGATCGACCCGAGATACCCGAGCCGACGGCTCGACTTCATCCTGGAGGACGCGGCCCCCGGGCTGATCCTCACCGACGAGCAGACCGTGGGCGTACTGCCGAAGACGCAGGTCCCGCAGCTGTTCCTGGGCGACATCGACTTCGGCAGCGATCTCGGCATCGACCCCGTCGTCGATTTCGGTGCGCCGCAGGACGCACCGGCTGCCGCCGCCCCGGTGACCGCCCGCCCGGGCCAGGTCGCGTACGTCATGTACACCTCCGGCTCCACAGGCACGCCCAAGGGCGTGGCGATCACCCACGCCAACGTGGTGAACGACGTGCTGGGGCTGGCCTCGGCGATCGGCGTCGGCGCGGGGACGCGCGTGCTCGCCGGCACCTCGGTCAACTTCGACGTCTCCGTCTTCGAGCTCTTCGCCACCCTCTGCTCCGGCGGCACCGTCGAACTGGTGCGTGACGCCCTGGTGATCGGTGAGCGCGGCGGCTGGAGCGGCGGCGTGATCAGCACCGTCCCGTCCGTCTTCGCGGAACTGCTCGGACAGGTCGACGGGAACCTCAGCGTCGACACCGTGGTCTTCGCCGGTGAGGCGCTGCCCGCCTCGCTGGTGCAGCGGGTCCGCGCGGCGATCCCCGGGGTCCGCGTCGTCAACGCCTACGGCCAGAGCGAGTCCTTCTACGCCACCACCTTCGCGCTGCCCGCCGACGAGGAGTGGGACGGCTCCGGCAGCGCCCCCATCGGGGCCCCGCTCGGCAACGTCCGCACCTACGTGCTCGGCCCCGGCCTGCGGCCCGTCCCGGTCGGCGTGGTGGGCGAGCTGTACGTCGCCGGCGAGATCGGCCGAGGCTACTTCGGCCGCACCGGGCTGACCGCCGACCGCTTCGTCGCCGACCCCTTCGGGCCGGCCGGTTCGCGCATGTACCGCACCGGCGACCTGGCGCGCTGGAACACCGCCGGACAGCTGGAGTACGCGGGCCGCGACGACGCGCAGATGAAGGTGCGCGGCTTCCGCATCGAGCCCGGCGAGATCGAGGCCGTCCTGACCGCCCACCCGGGCGTGGCCCAGGCCGTGGTCACCATCCGCGAGGGCCGCGGCAGCAAGCAGCTCGTCTGCCACGTGGTCCCGCTGGAGGCCGACCAGAGCGGCTTCGGCACCGTCGCCAGCCTCGGCGACCTCGACGTCGACCTGACCACCAGCGTCTCCGTGCGCGAGCTCCGGCGCTTCGCCGCGGGCCGGCTGCCCGAGTTCATGGTCCCGTCCGTCTTCGTCATGGTCGGCAGGCTGCCGCTGACCGCCAACGGCAAGCTCGACCTGGCGGCGCTGCCCGAGCCCGACTTCAGCGGCGGCGAGTACCGCGCCCCGCGCAACGCCGCGGAAGAGGTGCTCGCCGGGGTCTACGCCGAGGTGCTCGGCCTCGACCGGGTCGGCATCGACGACGACTTCTTCGCCATCGGCGGCGACTCCATCCGCTCCATCCAGGTCGTCTCCCGCGCCCGCAGCGGCGGTGTGGAGGTCAGCCCGCGCCAGATATTCGACCACCGCACGGTCGCCGAACTGGCCGTGGTCGCGGTCGTCGGAGTCGCGGCCGGCACCGGTCCGGTGCTGGCGGAGCTGGAGGGCGGCGGCGCCGGCCGGATGCCGCTGCTGCCCATCGGCGAGTACCTCCTGGAACTCGGCGGGGGAACCGACCGGTTCGCCATGTCCATGGCCGTCGAGCTGCCCGAGGGCATCGACCGGCCCGCTCTCGCCGCCACCCTCGGCGCGGTGCTGGACCGCCACGACGTCCTGCGCTCCCGCCTGGTCACCGGCGACGGCGGCGACGGCGCGGTCCGCGCGGGCCTGGAGGTCGGCGCGCCCGGCTCGGTCGACGCGGACGCCCTGATCCGCCGCGTCGGGTGCGACGGCCGCTGGGACGAGCAGTGGTTCGAGGCGGCCACCGCCGAACTGGACGCCGCCACCGGGCGGCTGGACGCCGCGGCCGGTGTCATGGCGCAGTTCGTCTGGTTCGCCCCGCAGGAGGGCGCCGGCCGGCTGCTGCTGGTCCTCCACCACTTCGTCGTCGACGGCGTGTCCTGGCGCATCCTGCTCCCGGACCTCGCCGCCGCCTGGGAGCAGGTCCGCGAGGGCCGCACCCCCGAGCTGCCCGAGGTGGGGACCTCGGTCCGCCGCTGGGCCCACGCCCTGGCCGAGGAGGCGTCGTCGCCCGAGCGCGTCGCCGAACTCGCCCTGTGGCGCTCGGTCGTGGCCGGCCCCGACCCGCTCCTGGGATCGCGGGCCCTGGACCCCGCCGTCGACGTGATGTCCACGGTGGACCACACCTGGCTCAAGCTCTCCGTGCCGGTCACCGAGAGCCTGCTCACCACCCTGCCGGCGCGCTTCCACGGCGGTGTCAACGACGGCCTGCTCGCGGCGCTGGCGCTGGCCGTCGCCCGCTGGCGCCGGGCCCGCGGCATCGACGAGTCCTCCGCCCTGATCCGGGTCGAGGGACACGGCCGCGAGGAGGACGTCGCCCCGGGCGCCGACCTGTCGCGCACGGTGGGCTGGTTCACCACCATGTTCCCCGTCCGCCTCGACCTCGCCGGGATCGACCTCGACGAGGCGTTCGCGGGCGGCGCCGCCGCCGGCTCCGCCGTCAAGGCGGTCAAGGAGCAGCTCTTGTCCCTCCCGGACAAGGGCGTGGGCTACGGCTTGCTGCGCCACCTCAACCCGCAGACCGCCGAGGTGCTGCGCCGGTACCCGGCCGGCCAGATCGGCTTCAACTACCTGGGCCGCTTCTCGTCCTCCGCCGACGTGCCCGACCACCTGCGCGGCCTGGGCTGGACCCTCGCCGAGGGCACCACCGAGCTGATCGCACACCCCGACGGGCGGATGCCCGCCCTCTCGACGCTGGACGTCGGCGCACTCGTCACCGACACCGAGCAGGGCCCGCAGCTCACCGCGCGGCTCGCCTTCCCCTCCGGCCTGCTCCAGACGGAGGACGTCGAGGAGCTCGCCGAGCTGTGGAGCACCGCCCTCCAGGCCCTGGCCCGGCACGCCGCCGAGCCCGCCGCGGGCGGTCTGACCCCCTCGGACGTGCCGCTGGTCCGGGTGACCCAGGGCGAGCTCGAGGCCTGGGAGGAGCACTACCCCGGCCTGGAGGACGTCTGGCCGCTGACCACGATGCAGGACGGTCTGCTCTTCCACGCCCAGCTGGCCGGCTCCACCTTCGACGCCTACCAGATGCAGCTGGTCTTCCACCTCGCCGGCGAGGTCGAGCCGGCCCGGATGCGGGCAGCCGGGCAGGCGCTGCTCGACCGGTACGCCAACCTCCGCGCCGCGTTCGTGTTCGACGCGGCGGGGGACCGGGTGCAGGTCGTACGCGACCGCGTGGAGCTGCCCTGGCAGTACCTCGACCTCAGCGGGTTCGGCGAGGAGGGCCGCGAGGAAGCGCTGAAGCGCTTCCTGACCGAGGACCACAACTCCCACTTCGACCTGAGCCGGGCCCCGCTCGTGCGGATGTCCCTCGTCATGCTGGCCCCCGACCGCTGGGAGCTGGTCTTCACCGCCCACCACGTCCTCTTCGACGGCTGGTCGATCCCCGTCCTCATGCAGGACCTGCTGCGGCTCTACGGTTCCGAGGGCGACGCCTCCGCGCTGCCGCGGGTGCCCGGCTACCGCGACTTCCTGGTGTGGCAGGCGGGCCAGGACCGCGAGGCCTCGGCCCGCGCCTGGGCCGCGGAGCTCGCCGGAGTCGAGTCGCCGACCCTGATCGCCCCCGAGTCCGCCGCCGCGGCCGATCCGGCCGGCATCGGCCAGATCGACATCCCGCTGTCCGCGGACGCCGCCCGCGACCTGGGCCGGCGCGCTGCCGAACTGGGCCTCACCCTCAACACCCTGGTCCAGGGCACCTGGGCGCTCGTGCTCGCCGGGCTGACCGGCCGCCAGGACGTGGTGTTCGGCGCCACCGTCTCCGGCCGCCCGCCCGTCGTCCCCGGCGTGGACTCGATGGTCGGCCTGTTCATCAACACCCTGCCCGTCCGGGTGGAATGCGGACCCGGTGCCACCCTGGGCGAGCTGCTGCGCGACCTGCAGAACCGGCAGAGCGCGCTGCTCGACCACCACCACCACGGGCTGCTCGACATCCACCGCTCGATCGGGCTGAACGTACTCTTCGACACCCTCGTGGGCTTCGAGTCGTACCCCATCGACGGCGTCGCCATCAACGAGGCGAACTCGGCCGCAGGCATCTCGATCACCGGCATCAGCCCGCTCAGCGGCGCGCACTACCCGCTGGTCGTGATGGCCTTCGCCGACCCGCACCTGCGGGTGGCGCTCCAGTACCAGCACCACCTCTTCGACCCGGAGACCGTCGAGGGCATCGCCGCCCGGTTCGCGCGGATCCTCCAGCAGCTCGTGTCGGACCCGGACGCCCGGGTCGGCGCGGTGCACGTCCTGGAGCCCGCCGAGCGCGAGCGGCTCCTCGGCGAGTTCAACGACACGGCCGTGCCCGCCCCCGGGAAGACCGTCCCGGCCCTGTTCGAGGAACAGGCCGCCGCGACGCCGGAGGCGACCGCCGTCGCCTTCGGCGGCCGGAGCCTGACCTACCGCGAACTGGACGCCCGGGCCGACCGGCTGGCCCACGTGCTCGCCGACCGCGGCGTCGGCCAGGAATCCGTCGTGGGCGTGGCCCTGCCGCGCTCGCCCGAACTGGTCGTGGCCCTCCTCGCGGTCCTCAAGGCCGGCGGCGCCTACCTGCCGGTGGACCCGGAGTACCCGGCCGAGCGCATCGAGTTCATGCTGAACGACGCCGCGCCGACCCTGCTCCTGACCGACTCCGAGATCGTCGCCGGGCTGCCGGCCGGCCCCTGCCCGTACGTGGTCCTGGACGACGCGGACACGGCCCTGGCCGTCGCCGGGGCCCCCGCCGCCGCCCTGCGGGCCGCCGCCCACGGGCGCGTCGACCAGCTCGCGTACGTCATGTACACCTCCGGCTCGACCGGCGTCCCCAAGGGCGTCGGCGTCACGCACCGGGCCGTGTCCGGCCTGGCACTGGACCGCCAGTACCGGGGCGGGGCCCACGAGCGGGTCCTCGTCCACTCCGCGCAGTCCTTCGACGCCTCCACCTACGAGCTGTGGGTCCCCCTGCTGGGCGGCGGCACCGCGGTGGTGGCGCCCGTCGGCAAGCTGGACGCCGGTGCGCTCGCCGCGGTCATCGCCGAGCAGCGGGTCACCGCACTGTGGCTGACCGCCGGCCTGTTCAAGGTGATCGCCGACGAGAACCCGGAGTGCTTCACCGGGGTCCGCGAGGTGTGGACCGGCGGTGACGTCGTCTCTCCGGCCTCGGTCACCCGCGCCCTGCGGGCGTGCCCCGGCCTCAAGGTCGTCGACGGCTACGGCCCGACCGAGACCACCACCTTCGCCACCACCCACCCGATGCCAGACCCGGAGCGGGTCGGCGAGCCGATCCCGATCGGCCGCCCGATGGACAACATGCGGGTCTACGTCCTCGACGCGGCCCTGCGCCCCACGCTGCCCGGCGTGGCCGGCGAGCTGTACATCGCGGGTGCGGGCCTGGCCCGCGGCTACGCCCACCGGTCCGCGCTGACCTCCGAGCGCTTCGTGGCCTCGCCCTTCGGCGGCCCCGGCGAGCGGATGTACCGCACCGGTGACGTGGTGGCCTGGACTCCGGACGGCCAACTCGTCTTCCAGGGCCGCGTGGACACCCAGGTCAAGATCCGCGGCTTCCGCATCGAGCCCGCCGAGGTCGAAGCCGCCCTGGCCGCCCACCCCGGCGTCGCCCAGGCCGTGGTCACGTGGAACGAGGACCGGGCCGGCGAACGCCGTCTGGTCGGCTACGTGGTCCCGCGCGTGGACGGCTCCGACACCTCCGGCTCCGCCGAGCAGGTCGACGAGTGGGAGGAGATCTACGACGACCTCTACGCCGTCTCCGACGCCGCCTGGGGCGAGGACTTCACCGGCTGGAACTCCAGCTACACCGGCGGACAGCCGATCGCGCTGGACGAGATGGCCGTGTGGCGCGACGCCGCGGTGGAGCAGATCACCAACTGGTCGCCGCGCCGCGTGATGGAGATCGGCGTCGGCACCGGCCTGCTGATGTCGCAGACCCTCGGCCAGGTGGAGGAGTACTGGGGCACCGACATGTCGGCCGCGGTGATCGACCGGCTGCTCGTGCAGGTGGAGCAGACCGGCTCCGGCGACCGCGTGCACCTGCGGCACCAGAACGGCGACGACATCTCGGGCCTGCCGCGCGAGCACTTCGACCTCGTGGTCATCAACTCCGTCGTGCAGTACTTCCCCGACGCGGAGTACATGGACCTGGTCCTGGCCAACGCGATGGAACTGCTGGCCCCCGGCGGCCGGATCCTCGTCGGTGACGTCCGCAACGCCGCCACCCTGCGGCTCTTCCGCTCCGGCGTCCAGCGGGCGCTGCACCCCGAGGCCTCCGCCTCGGTGGCCCGCGCCGCCGTCGCCCGCGCCATCCTGATGGAGAAGGAGCTCGTCCTCGACCCCGAGTGGTTCACCCGGTGGGCCGAGCGGCACGGCGCGGGCGGCGTGGACATCCGGCTGAAGGCCGGCCGTCCGCACAACGAGCTGACCCGCCACCGCTACGAGGTGCTGCTGCACAAGGCGCCCGTGGCCGCGCTCCCGCTGAGCGAGGTCCCGGCCCGGCAGTGGGGCCGCCAGGTCGACGACCTCTTCGGCCTGGAGGACTTCGTCCGTGCGGGCGGCGAGCAGCCCGTACGCGTCACCCGCATCCCCAACGCGCGGCTCGCCGACGAGGTCGAGTCCGCCGCGGCCGTGGGCGTGATCTCCGCACCCGCCGCCTCCGGCCCGGTGCTCGACCCGCAGGACCTGCGGGAGTGGGCGGCCGAGCGCGGCTGGGGCGTGCTGCTCACCTGGTCGGCCACCGCGGCCGAGTGCTTCGACGCGGTCTTCTTCCCGGCCGGGCCCGTCACCGACCAGGTGCTGACCGGCGGCTTCACGCCCTCGGGCCGGGCCGACCGGACGCTGGCCAACGAGCCGGCCGCCGCGGGCCGGATCGGCACCCTGGTGGGCGCCCTGCGCGGCTACCTGAAGGACCGGCTGCCCGACCACCTGGTGCCGTCCACCGTCGTCGCCATCGCCGAGGTGCCGCTGACCCCCAACGGGAAGCTGGACCAGCGGGCCCTGCCCGCCCCGGACTTCGCGGCGGCGGCCACCGGCCGGGCTCCGCGCACCCCGCAGGAAGAGGTCCTGTGCGGCCTGTTCGCCGCGGTGCTCGGCCTGGACCGGGTCGGCATCGACGACGACTTCTTCGCCCTGGGCGGGCACTCCCTGCTCGCCACCCGCCTGGTCAGCCGGATCCGCCAGGTCCTCGACGTCGAACTGCCCATCCGGGTCGTGTTCGAGGCGCCCACCGTCGTGGAGCTGGTCGAGCACCTCGCCGCCGGAGCGCCCGTCCGGCCGCCGCTGCGGCGCACCGCCGAGCGCCCGGACTCCGTACCGCTGTCCTTCGCCCAGCGCCGCCTGTGGTTCATCGACCGCTTCGAGGGCCCCTCCGCCACCTACAACGCGCCGTTCCCGCTCCGCCTGACCGGGGAGCTGGACCTGCCGGCGCTGGAGGCCGCGCTGCGCGACGTCGTGGCCCGCCACGAGAGCCTGCGCACGCTGATCGTCGAGGACGCCGACGGCGTCCCGGCCCAGCACGTGCTGCCGGCCGACGAGGCGCGGCTGCAGGTCCCGCTCGTGGAGGTGGCGCAGGGCGGCCTGGCCGACGCCATGGCCGAGGCCTCGGCGTACCTCTTCGACCTGGCCACGGAGATCCCCGTACGGGCCCCCGTGCTCCGGCTCGGCGCGCAGGAGCACGTCCTGGTCCTGCTGATCCACCACATCGCGAGCGACGGCTCCTCGATGGCCCCGCTGGCCCGCGACCTCGCCACCGCGTACGCGGCCCGCAAGGAGGGCGGCGCCCCGCAGTGGGCGGAGCTCCCGGTCCAGTACGTCGACTACACGCTGTGGCAGCGCGAGGTGCTCGGCGACGAGGAGGACCCGGCCAGCGCGCTCGCCGCGCAGGTGGGCTACTGGCGCGGGGAGCTGGCGGGTGTGCCGCAGCCGCTGCAGCTCGCCTCCGACCGGCCGCGGCCGGCCAAGGCCTCCCACCGCGGCGAGTCGGTCGAGTTCGCCCTCGCCCCCGAGGTCGCGGCCGCGGTCGAGGAGCTGGCGCGCCGGCACGGCGCGACCTCCTCGATGGTGCTCCAGTCCGCCCTGGCCGTGCTGCTGCACGGGCTCGGCGGCGGGGACGACCTGACGATCGGCTCCCCGATCGCCAACCGCACCGACGAGGCCCTCGCGGAACTCGTGGGCTTCTTCGTCAACACCTGGGTTCTGCGCGTCGACCTGTCGGGCAACCCCGCCTTCACGGAGCTGCTGGAGCGCGTCCGGGGCAAGTCCCTGGCGGCGTACGACAACCAGGACGTCCCCTTCGAGCGGCTGGTGGAGGTGCTGAACCCGGAGCGGTCCACCGCCTACTCCCCGCTGTTCCAGGTGATGTTCGCCTGGCAGAACTTCGCCCGGAAGGACTTCGCCCTGCCGGGTCTGCAGGTGGAGTTCGAGCGGGTCCGCACCGAGACCGCCAAGTTCGACCTGTTCTTCAACATGGCCGACCTGCCCGGCATGGGCGTGGTGGGTCTCCTGGAGTACGCCACCGACCTCTTCGACCGGGAGACGGCCCAGGCCGTCGCCGACCGCTTCGTACGGGTGGTGGGCCTGCTGGCCGCAGCCCCGGAGCAGCGGGTGTCCGCGGTCGAGCTGGTGCAGCCGGCCGAACGCGAGCTGGTGCTGCAGGGCTTCAACACCACGCAGCAGCCGACCCCCGGGGTGAGCGTGCCGGAGCTGTTCGAGCTCCAGGTGGCGGAGCGGCCCGACGCGGTTGCGCTGGTCTGCGGCGAGGAGTCGCTGACCTACCGCGAACTGGACGAGCGGGCGAACCGGCTGGCCCGCGAGCTGGCCGGACACGGCGTGGGCCCGGAGACGGTGGTGGGCGTCGCCCTGCCGCGGTCGGCGGACCTGGTCGCGGCCCTGCTCGGCGTACTGAAGGCGGGCGGCGCGTACCTGCCGATCGACCCGAAGTACCCGAGCCGGCGCCTCGAGCACATCCTGTCCGACGCACGGCCCGGGCTGCTGCTCACGGACGCGGCCACCGCCGGTGTCCTGCCGGAGTCCGGGATCACCCGCCTGTACCTCGGCGACCTGGCCCTCGGCGGCTCCGCGGCCGGCTCCGGCTCTGCGGCGCCGTCGGCGCGGCTGCTGCCCGGCCACGCGGCGTACGTGATGTACACCTCCGGCTCGACGGGC
Source organism: Streptomyces sp. MB09-01 (assembly GCF_033794505.1). NCBI lineage: Bacteria > Bacillati > Actinomycetota > Actinomycetes > Kitasatosporales > Streptomycetaceae > Streptomyces > Streptomyces sp. MB09-01. Next base: position 22,535 of record NZ_JARAYQ010000059.1, read on the forward strand.
GTGCCCAAGGGCGTGACCGTCACCCACGCCAACGTGGTCAACGGCGTGCTGCGGCTCGCCTCCACGATCGGCGTGGACTCCGGCACCCGTACGCTCGCCGGCGCCTCCGTCAACTTCGACGTCTCCGTCTTCGAGGTCTTCACCACGCTGGCGGCGGGCGGCACGGTCGAGCTGGCCCGCGACGTCCTGGTCATCGGCGAGCAGGGCGGCTGGACCGGCGGCGTGATCAGCACGGTCCCCTCGGTCTTCGCCGAACTCCTCGACCAGGTCGACGGCAAGATCACCGCGGACGCCGTGGTGTTCGCCGGCGAGGCGCTGCCCGCGTCCCTGGTCCGCCGGGTCCGCGAGGCCGTCCCGGGCATCCGGGTGGTCAACGCCTACGGCCAGACGGAGAGCTTCTACGCCACCACCTTCGCGCTGCCGGCCGACGAGGACTGGGACACCGCGCACACCGCCCCGATCGGCGCACCCCTGGGCAACATGCGCACGTACGTCCTGGGAGCCGGCCTGAAGCCGGTGCCCGTGGGCGCCGTGGGCGAGCTCTACGTGGCGGGCAACCTGTCCCGCGGCTACCACGGCCGCGCGGCGCTGACCGCCGAGCGCTTCGTCGCCGACCCGTACGGTGCGGCCGGATCGCGGATGTACCGCACCGGCGACCTGGCCCGCTGGCGGGCCGACGGGCAGCTGGAGTACGTGGGACGGGGCGACGCCCAGCTCAAGATCCGCGGGTTCCGCATCGAGCCCGGTGAGATCGAGGCGGCGCTGACCGCCCACCCCGGCGTGGAACACGCCGTGGTGACCAGCCAGACCGCGCCCGACGGGGCCAAGCGCCTGGTCGGCTACGTGGTCAGCTCCCCGGACTCCGGCGGCCAGGTGGACGCGCAGGGCCGGTTCGAGGCCGACATGACCTCCGGCATCACCATGCGGGAGCTGCGCCGCTTCATCACCGGCCGGCTGCCCGAGTTCATGGTCCCGGCGGTGCTCGTGCCGCTGGACCGGCTGCCGCTGGCCCCCAACGGCAAGCTGGACCGCGCGGCGCTGCCCGAGCCGGACTTCGCCGGGGAGAGCTACCGCCCCCCGCGGGGCCGCACCGAGGAGGTGCTGGCGGGGGTCTACTCCGAGGTGCTCGGCCTGGAACGGGTCGGCATCGACGACGACTTCTTCGCCATCGGCGGCGACAGCATCCGCTCCATCCAGATCGTCTCCCGCGCCAAGGCGCAGGGCGTCGTGGTCAACCCGCGGCAGATCTTCGAGCTGCGTACGGTCGCCGAGCTGGCCGCGGCCGCCGGCAGCCAGAGCCTCGGCCCGGTCCTGGCGGAACTGGAGGGCGGCGGCACCGGCGTCATGCCGCTGCCCCCGATCGCCAAGTACATGCTCGAACTGGGCAACAGCTTCAACCGGTTCTCGATGTCCGCGGCGCTCGAACTGCCCCGGGACATCGACGAGGACGGGCTGACCGCGGTCCTGACCGCCGTGCTCGACCACCACGACATCCTGCGCTCGCGTCTCGTCCTCGACGGCGACGGAAGCCTGGAGATCGCCGCCCCCGGCACGGTCGACGCGGCCGCGCTGGTACGGCGGGTGGACTGCGCGGGCACCTGGGACGAGGCGTGGCTGGAGACGGCCAGGGCCGAACTCGACGCCGCCACCGGCCGCCTGGACCCGGCCGCCGGCGCCATGGCCCAGTTCGTCTGGTTCGCCCCGGAGGAGGGCGCCGGCCGGCTGCTGGTGGTCCTGCACCACCTCGTCGTCGACGGCGTGTCCTGGCGCATCCTGCTCCCGGACCTCGCCACGGCCTGGGAGCAGATCGGCGCGGGCTCCGCCCCGAGCCTGCCCGCGGTCGGCACCTCGGCCCGCCGCTGGGCGCACGCGCTGCTCGACGAGGCGTCCGACCCGGACCGCATCGCCGAACTGGCGCAGTGGTCCGAGCTGCTGGACTGCAACGACCCGGTCCTCGGCTCGCGGGCCCTGAACCCCGCGGTGGACGTCATGTCCACCGTGGAGACGGTCTCCCTGGAGCTCCCGGAGCAGGTCACCGAGGCGCTCCTGACCACGGTCCCCACCGCCTTCCACGGCGGGGTCAACGACGGCCTCCTGGCCGCCCTTGCGCTCGCGGTGACGCAGTGGCGCGCCGACCGGGGCGTCGAGGAGTCCTCGACGCTGATCCGGCTCGAAGGACACGGCCGCGAGGAGCAGGTCGTGCCCGGCGCCGACCTGTCCCGCACGGTGGGCTGGTTCACCAGCATGTTCCCCGTACGGCTCGACCTCGGCGGGCACGACGTGCAGGAGGCGCTCGCCGGCGGCGCCGCCGCGGGCGGCGTGCTCAAGGCCGTGAAGGAACAGCTCCTGGCCATCCCCGACAAGGGCGTCGGCTTCGGCCTCCTGCGGTACCTCAACCCGTCCACCGCCGCCGAACTCGACTGGCGGGCCACCCCCCAGATCTCGTTCAACTACCTGGGACGGGTCGCCGCCGGCGACACCGCCGACGGGCAGCAGGGCGCCGGCTGGAACCTGGCCGCCGACGCGCTCGGCCTCGCCGCGGACCTGGACGCGGACATGCCCGCGCTCTCCACGGTCGAGATCAGCGCCTACGTCACCGACACCGACAGGGGCCCGCGCTTCCACGCCCGGGTCTCCTACCCGGCCGGTGTGCTCACGCAGGCCGAGGCCCAGGCACTCGCCGACCTGTGGGTCCGCGCCCTGGAGGGCTTCGCCCACCACGTCGCCGCCCCCGGCGCCGGCGGCCTGACCCCCTCGGACGTGCCGCTGGTCCGCATGACCCAGGGCGAGATCGAGAACTGGGAGGCGCAGTACCCGGGCCTGGCCGACGTCTGGCCGCTGACCCCCCTGCAGTTCGGTCTGCTCTTCGAGACCATGCGCCTGGAGGAGGACGCCTTCGACCCGCACATCGTGCAGGTGGCCTTCCACGTCCAGGGCCAGGTCGACCCGGCCCGGATGCGGGTCGCGGCGCAGGCGCTCCTCGACCGGTACGCCAACCTGCGCACCGCCTTCGTCACCGACGCGAGCGGCGACCTCACCCAGCTCGTACTCGACGAGGTCGAACTGCCCTGGCGGGTCGCCGACCTCCGCGGTCTCGACGAAGCGGGCCGCGAGGAGGGGCTGGAGCGGATCCTCGCCGAGGACCACTACGCCCAGTTCGACCCGGCGAAGCCGCCGATGCTGCGGGCCTCGCTGGTCCAGCTGGCGGAGGAGACCTCCGAGCTGGTGCTGACGGTGCACCACGCGCTCTTCGACGGATGGTCGTTCCCGCTGCTCGTACGGGACCTCGCGTACCTGTACGCCTCCGAGGGCGACGCCTCCGAACAGCCGCGCGTGCCCGAGTACCGGGAGTTCCTGCGCTGGCTGTCCCGGCGCGACGACAAGGCGGCCGCCGCGGCCTGGGCCAAGGAGATGGAGGGGGTCGGCGAAGCCACCCTGCTCGCCGCCGAGACCCCGGAGGACGCCGGCGACGACGCCCGCGTCGGGCAGGTCGACGTCCCGCTGCCGCTGGACGAGGCCCGGGCGCTCAAGAAGCGCGCCGCCGAACTGGGCGTGTCGATGGGCACCCTGGTGCAGGGCGTGTGGGCGCTGATGCTCGGCCAGCTCACCGGAAAGCGGGACGTGATCTTCGGAACCACGGTCTCCGGCCGCCCGGCGGAGGTGCCCGGCGTCGACCAGATGGTGGGCCTGTTCGTCAACTCCCTGCCCATCCGCGCCGAGTACGCGCCGAGCGACACGCTCGGCCAGGTGCTGAAGAACCTCCAGGAGCGGCAGACCGCACTGCTGGACCACCACCACTTCGGGCTGCACCGCATCCAGCGGGAGGCCGGCCTGAAGGAACTCTTCAACACGATCGTGCTGTTCCAGTCGTTCCCGGTCGACAAGGAGGCCCTGGGCGCGGCCAACACCGCGGCGGGCGTCTCGTTCACCGGGATCCGCCCGTCCGCCGGCGCCGCCTACCTGGTGGGTCTGGCGGCCGACGCCGAGCCGTACCTGCGCATGATCCTGCAGTACCAGCGGCAGGCCATCAGCGCGGAGACGGTGGAGCGGATCGCCGAGCGGGTGCTGCACATCCTGCGGCAGCTGATCGCCGACCCGGAGGTCCCGGTGGGCGCGCTGGACGTCCTCCACGAGGCCGAGCGCGAGCGGATCCTCCTCGCCTTCAACCAGACGGCGACCGAGACCCCGGCCCTCACGCTGCCCGCGCTGTTCGAGCGGAAGGCCGCCGAGACGCCCGACGAGATCGCGGTGCTCTTCGAGGACGAGAAGGTGACCTACGGGGAACTGGACGCGTGGGCCAACCGGCTGGCGCGGGCCCTCGTCGAGCGCGGTGTCGGACCGGAGACGGTCGTGGGCGTGGCCCTGCGGCGCTCGCCGCAGTGGCCGGTCGCGGTCCTCGCCGTGACGAAGGCGGGCGGCGCCTACCTGCCGCTCGACCCGGCCTACCCGGCCGACCGGCTCACGTACATGGTCGAGGACTCGGCGATCGGGCTGGTCCTGACCGACGGCGCCACGGCGGACCGGCTGCCCGACCTGCCCTCGCAGCTGCTGGTCCTGGACGCCCCGGAGTTCGCCGAGGCCCTGGCCGGGACCGACGGCGCCGTGCTGACCGACGCGCAGCGGCTGAGCCCGCTCGTGGTGGCCAACACCGCCTACGTCATCTACACCTCGGGCTCCACGGGCCGGCCGAAGGGCGTGGCCGTCACGCACACCGGCTTCGCCAACATGGTCGCGGAGGTGACGGAGCTGCTCGGCATCACCGCCGGGAGCCGGGTCCTGCAGTTCGCCTCGCCGAGCTTCGACATCTCCGTCGCCGAGATGTGCATGTCCCTGTTCGCCGGGGGAGCCCTGGTCATGGCGGACCCGGACCGGCTCACGCCGGGGGCCCCGCTCGCCGAGACCGCCGACACGTACGGGGTGACCCACGCGATCCTGACGCCCACGGTGCTGGCCGCCATGCCGGCGGGCTCGCTGTCGAGCGTCGCCTCGCTGATGGTGGCCGGTGAGGCCACCTCGCCGGAGCTGGTGGCCACCTGGTCCGCCGGACGCCGGATGTTCAACGGCTACGGTCCGACGGAGACCACCATCGGCGCGACGGTGGGCGAGCTCACCGCCGAGGGCACCGTGTCGATCGGCCGCCCCATCCGCAACACCCGGGTGTACGTGCTGGACGCCGCACTGCGGCCGGTCCTGCCGGGCGTGCCCGGTGAGCTCTACATCACCGGCGCGGGTCTGACCCGCGGCTACGTCGGACGGCCGGAACTGACCGCCCAGCGGTACGTGGCCTGCCCGTTCGGCGAGCCCGGCGAGCGGATGTACCGCACCGGCGACCTGGTCGAGTGGACCCGGGACGGCGAGCTGGTGTTCCGCGGACGCACGGACAACCAGATCAAGGTCCGCGGCTTCCGCATCGAGCTCGGCGAGATCGAGTCCGCGCTGGCGGCCCACCCGACGGTGGACCACGGGGTGGTCGCCGCGCGGGACAACCTGGCCGGCGACAAGCAGCTCGTCGCCTACGTCGTCCCCGCACCGGGCGAAAGCGTGGTGGCCGAGGCCCTGCGCAAGCACCTCACCAGCCGGATGCCGGAGTACATGGTTCCGTCGGCGTTCGTCACGCTGGAGCAGCTGCCGCTCACCCCGAACGGCAAGCTGGACCGGGAGGCCCTGCCCGACCCGGAGTTCACCGGCGGAGCGGACTACCGTGCCCCGCGCAACCCGCTGGAGACCACCCTGGCGAAGCTGTTCGCCGAGGCGCTCGAACTGGAGAAGGTCGGCATCGACGACGACTTCTTCGACCTCGGCGGTCACTCGCTGCGCCTGACCCGCCTGATCAGCCGGACCCGCGCGGTCCTCGGGGCCAAGGTCCCGATCCGCGTGATGTTCGGCGCCACCACGGTGGCCAAGCTGGCCGAGTACCTGGAGTCCCAGGTCAAGACCGCGCAGGCGCCCGTCTTCGCCGACCCGTTCGCGGTCGTCCTGCCGATGCGCACCGAGGGCACGAAGCCGCCCCTGTGGTTCATCCACCCGGGTGTCGGACTGTGCTGGTCCTACGTGGGCCTCGCCCAGCTCCTCGGCGACCGGCCGGTGTACGGCATCCAGGGCCGCGGCTTCGACGGCACGGGCCGGGCCGAGTCCACCCAGGCGATGCTCGACGACTACCTGGAGCAGATCCTGGCGGTCCAGCCGGAGGGCCCGTACCACTTCGTCGGGCACTCCACGGGCGGCACCTACGCCCACGCCCTCGCCGCGGCACTGGAGCAGCGGGGACACCAGGTGGCGCTGCTGGCCCTCATGGACAGCCCGCCGAGCGGCTGGTTCCGGCACATCGAGGACCCGGTGAACATGCCGGAGGTCCGCGAGTTCTTCAAGGAGTTCTTCATCGGCTCCGGCGTGGACGAGGACCGCGAGGCGCTGGTGGAGAACGGCAGCCACCTCTTCAAGTCGCACGCCGAGATGCTGCTGGAGTGGGACTCGCCCGTCTACGGCGGCGACGCGGTGTTCTTCAACGCCACGCAGAACCCGGACGAGTCCTACGCGGCGATCTGGGCCCCGCACATCGGCGGAACCATCCACGAACACGACATCGACGCCACGCACATGGGCATGCCGAAGGCCCAGCCCGCGGCCGAGATCGCCCGCATCATCAACCAGCACCTCGAGGGGAACTGACCATGACCGGGACATCAGCCGGCGCGGAGGAGAAGGAAGCGGCCGCCTTCGTCGACCGCCTGGACATCAATCCTGAGTTCTTCTGGCTGCGCGGGCACAGGCCCGAGCACCCGGTCGAGGTCAACGACTACGGCATCGTCAACGTGTACGGCTACAAGGAGGTGCTGGAGGTCGTCGGCAATCCGGGGACGTTCTCCAGCGACGTCGCCGAACTGATCGCGGGCGACGTGGAGATCGACCCCGAGTTCAGCGACGGCACCCTGCTGCAGTCCGACCCGCCGGACCACACCAAGCTGCGCAAGATCATCAGCAAGGCGTTCACCCGCGGGATGGTCGCGGCCCTGGAGCCGCGGATGGTCGAGATCACCCACGAACTGCTCGACGCGGTGGACGGCCAGGACAGCATCGAGATGGTGAACGACCTGGCCTACCCGATGCCGATCATCGTCATCTCCGAGCTGCTCGGCGTACCGCAGAGCGACCGGGACCTGTTCAAGACGTGGGTCGACCGCATGGCCCACAGCGCGGTCGCCCTCACCTCCGGCGACCGCGACCTCGACGAGGACGTCGACGCCCAGGCCGCCATGCGCGTGGTCCCGGAGATGTTCCAGTACCTGCGCGAACACGCCGCCGAGCGCCGGCTCAAGCCGCGCGAGGACCTGCTGACCAAGCTGGTCGAGGCGGAGGTCGACGGGGAGCGGCTCAGCGACAACGCGGTGGTGAACTTCGCCAACGAGCTGCTCGTCGTCGGACACGCCACCACCAGCGCACTGCTCGGCAACACCCTGCTGTGCCTGGACGCGTACCCGGAGCACCTGGCCGCCGTGCGCGGGAACCCGGACCTCACCCCCGGTCTGATCGAGGAGTCGCTGCGCTACCTCAGCCCCATCGCGACGGCCTACAAGGCCTGCGTCGCCGAGGGCGAGCTGGCCGGCGTCCCGGTCCACCCGGGCCAGCTGGTCGCCATCTCGCTCTCCGCGGCCAACCGGGACGAGCGCATGTTCGCCCGCCCGCACGTCTTCGACCCCTACCGCGACCCCAATCCGCACATCGGCTTCGGCCGGGGCATCCACTTCTGCCTCGGCGCCCCGCTGGCCCGGATGGAGGGCCGGATCGCGACGGACATCCTGCTGGACCGCTTCCCCAAGATGCGGACGGACCCGGACAACCCGCCGACCTTCCTGCCGCTGCCCCACGTCATCTCGACCTCGGAGCTCCCGCTCCTCGTCCGATGAGGCGCCGACCCGCGGCCCGTGACCGGGCCACCGAAGGAGAAGATCGATGACCAGCCCCCTCGACAAGTGGGAGATGCATCCACGGCACTTCTGGCTGCGCGGGATCCAGCCCGGGGCGCCGATCGAGTACGACCCCGAGGTCGGGATGTGGCACGTCTACGGGTACCCGGAGACGCTCGAGATCCTCAGCGATCCCGCGACGTACTCCTCCGAGGTGGCCGCGCGCTACGTCAGCCCCGAACAGGCCGAGGTCGCCTTCGACGGGAACCTGACCCAGGCGGACCCGCCGGAGCACCAGAAGCTGCGCAAGCTGGTGGGCCGCACCTTCACCCTGAAGATGGTGGCCGAGCTCGAATCGCGCATCACCGCGCTCACCCACGAGCTGCTCGACGAGGTCAAGGGCGACACCTTCGACCTCGCGGAGGCGCTGGCCTACCCGCTCCCCGTGATCGTCATCTGCGACATGCTCGGCATCCCCCGCGAAGACCGCGAGCTCCTCAAGGAATGGGCCGACCAGTCGCTCATGGCGAGCACCCAGCTCACCACGCACCAGGGCGACAAGGCGCAGGAGGAGTCCCTCGACACCCAGGCCGAAGCGGCCATGGCGATGGGCTTCTACATCCTCGACCTGGTCACCCAGCGCCGCGCCGAGCCGCAGGAGGACCTCCTGTCCCGGCTCGTCGAGGCGGAGGTCGACGGGGAGCGGCTCACCGACCGGCAGATCGTCAACTTCGCCAACCTGCTGATCTCGGCCGGCCACATCACCACCACCATGCTGCTGGGCAACACCATCCTGTGCCTGGACGCCTTCCCGGACGTCGACGAACGGGTGCGCGAGGACCGGTCGCTGGTACCGACCCTGCTGGAGGAGTCGCTGCGCTACCTGAGCCCGCTCGCCGCGGGCTACCGGGTCACCACGCGCGACGTGGAGATCGCCGGGGTCAAGGTGCCCGAGGGAGACGTGCTGGAGGTCTGGTTCTCGGCCGCCAACCGGGACGCCCGGGTGTTCGAGAACCCGGACGTCTTCGACCCGGCCCGCAATCCCAACCCGCAGATCGGCTTCGGGCGGGGCATCCACTTCTGCCTCGGCGCCCCGCTCGCGCGGCTCGAGGGCCGGATCGCGATGAACATCCTGTTCGACCGCTTCCCGAAGCTGCGGGTGGATCCGGACGACAAGCCGACCTTCCTCACGTCCCCGGAGTTCACCGGGGTCTGGAAGCTGCCGATCCGGGTGAACTAGCCCCCGCACCCCCCCACACCACCCCGTGAGGCATACGCCGGGCAGCGCGCCGGCGTATGCCTCACGGGCGGTCTCCACTGGGCACGACGACACCGGCCACCGCGGCCGGCGCAGGACAAGGAGCATCTCTTGACCCACTACGACGTGATTGTGGTCGGCGCCCGGTGCGCCGGGGCTCCGGCCGCGATGCTGCTCGCGCGCGCCGGCTACCGGGTGCTCATGGTCGAGCGCGGCACCTTCCCCAAGGACACCCTCTCCACGCTCTACATCCATCAGCCCGGCGTCGCCTCCCTCGCCCGCTGGGGCCTGCTCCCCGCGGTGGTGGCCACCGGCGCCCCCGCCCTCGACCACGTCCGCTACACCCACGGCGACATCCGGCTCGACGGCTGCTCCTGGGCCGCCGACGGGCAGCGTGCCGCCTACGCGCCCCGCCGCTACCTGCTCGACCCGATCCTCGCCCAGGGCGCCGTGGACGCGGGCGTCGAATTCCGCGAGAACTGCTCGGTGAGCGACCTCGTCTTCGACGGCGACCGCGTCGTCGGCGTCCGGCTCGGCTCCACCGGCACGGTCGAGCGGGCCACGCTCGTCGTCGGCGCCGACGGCATGCGCTCCACCGTCGCGGCGAAGGCCGGCGCCGCGCTCGTCGTCGAGGACCCCACCTCGACGTGCGCCTACTACTCCTACTGGTCCGGCCTCCAGCCCGGATTCAGGCTGTACGACACCCCCGGACACTGGGTCGGCACCGTGCCGACCAACGACGGGGCGACGCTCGTCGCCGGCTACCTCCCCCAGGACCAGTTCCACAGCGTGCGCGGCGACGCCCTGAACGCCCTGCTCACCAACGTGGAGAAGACCGCCCCCGAACTGCGGGATGAAATGGCGGGCGGCGCCCGCCTGGAACGCGTCTACGGCACCGGCGACCAGCGCAACTTCTTCCGGCAGGCCGCCGGGCCCGGCTGGGTGCTCGTCGGCGACGCCGCCCACCACAAGGACTCGATCACCGCACGCGGGATCACCGACGGCTTCTACCAGGCCCAGCTGCTCGCGGACTGCATCGGCGACGGCCTCCACGACCCCGGCCGGCTGCGGGCGGCCCTCGACACCTACGCCGAACAGCGGACGGAGGCCCTCACCCCCGAATACCGCGCCACCCTCAAGACGGCCCGGCTGGACCCGCCCGCCCACCACGTGGACCTGCTGCGCGCCATCGCCACCAGCCGCGAACTGACGGACCGGTACTTCTCCACGCTGTCCGGTGTCTGCCCGATCGACGAATTCGTCACCCCCGAACTGCTCGACCTGATGGAAGAGATGGACATGGAAGGAATGAAGGGATGACCGACGGGACCACCGGGAACGACCGGCTGCCGCTCACCTTCGGGCAGGAGCTCATCCGGTCCGGACACCGGCAGGAGGGGGCGTACGGTCACCACCCGGTCATCGCGCTCCGGCTGACCGGCACCCTCGACCGGACCGAACTCACCGGGGCCCTGCGGCTCCTGGCGGCCCGGCACGAACCGCTGCGCACCACGTTCACCGAGGCCGGCGGCCGCCCCGTGCAGAAGGTCTGGCCGGCCGGACCGCTGGAGCTGGAGTCCGCCGACCTCGCGGCGCTGCCCGCACCCGAGCGCGGCCGCCGGCTCGACGCCCGCATCGCGGAACTGGCCGCCAGGCCGTACGACCTCGCCTCCGGCCCGCTGCTGCGCTCCCTCCTGGTCCGCCTCGGCGCCGACGAGCACGTACTCGTGCTGAACGCCCACCGCATCGCCGTGGACGCCCGCTCCCGGGAGCTCGTCATCGCCGAGCTGACCGAGCTGTACGCGGCCGCCGTGTCCGGAAGGCCCGCCCGGCTGCCCGAACTCCCGGTCCGCTACGCCCAGTACGCGGCCGAGCAGCGCGCACGCGTCACCGGGGCCGGACTCGCCGCGCAGGTGGAACACTGGCGAGGCCACCTCGCCGGCCTGCCCGCCCTGCGGCTGCCCACCGACCGCCCCCGCTCCCGGGCCCGCGGCGCGGCCGCCGCCCGCCACGAGTTCCGGATACCGGCCGAGGCCGCGAAGGGCCTCACCGCGGCGGCCGAGGAGCACGGCGGCACGCTGTTCGCCGGCCTCTTCGCCGCCTGCCAGGTGCTGTTCTCCCGGCACACCGGCCAGGAGGACCTGGCCCTGGGCACCCTGGCGGACGGCCGCCCCCAGCCGGTGCTCGACGGCCTGGTCGGGGCGTTCGACAACCCCCTCCTGCTGCGCGCCCACGTACGCTCCGGGGCGCCGTTCACCGAGCTGCTGGCGCAGACCTGCGCCACCCTCGCCGAGGCCGCCGCCCACCAGGACGTGCCCTTCCAGCAGGTCCGCGCCGCCCTGGGCGAGGGCAAGGACGCCGGCGACACCCCCGACGTACAGGTGATGGTGGTGCTGCGCGGCGCCGCCGGGGCGGCCGGGCCGGTGCAGGCGCCGCGGCTCGCCGTACAGGTCTTCCCCGCGCCCGGCGTGCCCGCCGAATACGACATCACCGTCGAGTTCGCCGAGACCGGCACGGGCGAACTGGCCGGCGCGCTGGAGTACGACGGCGCCCTCTTCGACGAGGTCACCGTCGAAGTGCTGGCCCGCCACCTCGCGGTGCTGCTCGGCGCCGCCGCGGCCGACCCGGCCACCGCCGTGGACGAGCTGCCGCTCGCCGACGAGGAGGAGCTGCGCCTCCTCACCACCGAGTGGGCCGTCAACCGGGCCGAGTTCCCCTCCGAGAGCTGCGTCCACGAGCTCGTCGCCGAACAGGCGCGCCTGCGCCCCGACGCCGTGGCCGTCAGCGCCGGCCTGGAGACGCTGACCTACGCCGAGCTGAACGCCCGCGCGAACCGGCTGGCCAACCTGCTCGTCGCCGACGGGGTCCGGCCCGGCACGTTCGTCGCCGTCTGCCTGCCCCGCGGCCCCGAGCTCATCACCGCGCTGCTCGGCGTCCTGAAGGCGGGCTGCGCCTACCTGCCGCTGAACCCCGACTACCCCGGGGACCGGCTGAGCTTCATGCTCTCCGACGCCGAGGTGCCGCTGTGCCTCACCGAGTCCTGGCTGACCGGCAAGCTGCCGTCCGACGGAACGCTGATGATCTGCCTGGACGAGCAGGACGAGGCCCTCGCCGCGCAGCCGGCCGGAGCCCCGGACGTCCGGGTCACCGCCGACGACCCCGCCTACATCATGTACACCTCGGGCTCCACCGGCACGCCCAAGGGCGCCGTCATCGGACACCGCTCCGTCGTCCGGCTGTTCCGCAACGCCGACTGGGTGTCGCTGGGCCCGGACGACGTCATGGCCCAGGGCTCGGACGTCACCTTCGACGCGGCCACCCTCGAGATCTGGGGCCCCCTCCTGGCGGGCAGCCGGATGGTCGTCATCGACAAGGACACGCTGCTGGACCCGGCGGAGCTCACCGCCGCACTGCACCGGGGCGGCGTCACGACCCTGTTCGTGACCACCGCCGTCTTCAACCAGATCGTCGCCGCCGACCCGTTCGCCTTCGGGGCGCTGCGCCACGTGCTCTTCGGCGGCGAGGCCGCCAACTCCGTCCGCGTGGCCGAGGTGCTCGCGGCCGCGCCGCCGCAGCGGCTCGTGAACCTCTACGGACCCACCGAGACGGCCGTCCTCGGCACCTGGCACCTCATCCGCGAGGCCGACGGGAACATGCCCGTCCCGATCGGCCGCGCCGTCGCGAACACCACCGCGTACGTGCTCGACGAGCAGCTTCGGCCGGCCCCGATCGGGGTGGCCGGTGAGCTGTTCATCGCCGGCCCGGGCGTCGCGCAGGGCTACCTCAACCGGCCCGAACTGACCGCGGACCGCTTCCTGGACAACCCGCACGGCGAGGCTCCGGACCACCGGATGTACCGGACCGGCGACCTGGTGCGCTGGACCAGTGCGGGCGTCATCGAATACGTGGGCCGGGCCGACCACCAGGTCAAGGTCCGCGGCTACCGCATCGAGCCCGGCGAGATCGAACTCGTCCTGCAGCAGCACCCCGAGGTCGGGGTGGCGCTGGTCCTGGCCCTGGCCGACGGAGAGCACAAGCGCCTCGTCGGCTACGTGACACCCGCCGCCGCGGGACACCACCCGCAGCCGGCAGAGCTGCGGGAGTTCGTCTCCGCCCGGCTGCCGGTCCACATGGTGCCGTCCGCGCTCGTGTGCCTGGAACAGTTCCCGCTCACCCCGAGCGGCAAGGTCGACCGCAAGGCCCTGCCCGCCCCGGAGCACGCCGCCGCCCCCGTGGGCGCGCGGGAGCCCCGTACGGGCACCGAGCGGCTGCTCGCCCAGATCTGGTCCGACGTGCTCGGCATCCCGGCCGTCGGCGTCACCGACAACTTCTACGAACTGGGCGGGGACTCCATCCTCGGCATCAGGGTGGTCGCCCGGGCGAAGAAGGCGGGGCTGGTGATCTCCGCCAAGGACGTGTTCCGCAAGCAGACGATCGCCGAACTCGCCACCACCGCGGTGGCCGCGGAAGCCGCCTGAGGCCCTCCGCCCGCCCCCGCCC
>NZ_JARAYQ010000005.1:0-83109 GCF_033794505.1 Streptomyces sp. MB09-01
GGCTTGGTGGGGGTGGGCCAGCAGGGGCCGGTGCAGAAGTAGTCGACGCCGGGCTCGGCCACGGCCGCGTCGACCTCGTCCTCCGCATGGCAGGAGCGGCCGATCAGCACGCGCTCGCCGAGGATGGCGCGGGCCGCGGGGACGGGGATGTCGCCCTGGCCGAGGTGGAGGACGTCGGAGCCGATGGCGTGGGCGACGTCGGCCCGGTCGTTCACGGCGAGGAGCTTGCCGTGGCGGCGTGCGGCCTCGGCGAACACCTGGAGGTGTTCGAGCTCCTCCCCCGCCTCCATGCCCTTGTCCCGGAGCTGGACTATGTCCACGCCCCCGGCCAGGACGGCGTCGAGGAACTCGGGGAGGTCACCCTGCCGCTTGCGGGCGTCCGTGCAGAGGTAGAGCCGGGCGTCGGACAGCTGCATGGGTGAACCCCCCGTGGTGGAGGCGGTGTACGGGCGCGGGGCCCGTACACCGCGGTGGAGCGAACTGCGGATCAGGTCAGAGGGCGAGCGCCTGAGCGCGGCGCTTCACCTCCGTGCCGCGATTCTCGCTCAGCGCCTGCACGGGAGTGCCGGGCAGGGTCGGATCCTCGGTGAAGAGCCACTCCAGGATCTCCTCGTCGGTGAAGCGGTCGTCGCGCAGCACGGTCAGCAGCCCGACCAGGCCCTTGACGACCTTGTCGCCGTCGATGAAGGGGGCCGGCACCTGCAGGGAGCGGTTCTCGCCCCGGCGTACGGCGATGAGCTGCCCTTCCTTGACCATCTGGCGGACCCGGGTCACCTCGATGTCGAGCTTCTCCGCGATGTCGGGGAGGTACAGCCACGAGGGGACAAGGGCATCGATCTTTGCGTCAATCTCGGTCACGGACACAAGCCTGCCATCTCGGCTCCGCCGCCGGTACCTGAGCAGCCCCGTCCGGGTCGCGGCCGTGCCGGGACTCCGCCCCGGACCCTGCTCCTCACACGCCGGCGGGCCTGGATTCTTCAGGCCGAAGCCGACTTCAGCGGGGTGGCGGGGTCCGCGATCCTGGCCGGGTCCACGGGCGCCGCCGCCTCGATGAGCTTCCGGCCCTGTGCCACGTCGCGGGGCCTGCCCACCGCCAGGACCGCGACCAGGACGCCGCCCCGCAGCCAGCACACCGACCAGGCCGGCCCGGCCGGGTCGCCGCGCCAGAGCAGGGTGTCGGCCCCGCCGTGGTGTCCGGCGTACTGCACGAACCTGCCGAACTGCTCCGACCAGAAGTACGGCACCGGGTCGTACACCCGGGCCTCCCCGGCCCCGCCCCCGGCCAGGATGTTCGCCGCCACCGTCCGCGGTCCCTGGAGCGCGTTGTCCCAGTGGTGCACGAGCAGCCGCTTCCCGTACCGCCCCGAGGGGAAGGAGGCGCAGTCCCCGACCGCGTACACCCCGGGCAGGGAGGTGCGCAGGTACGCGTCGGCGGTGACCGAGCCGTCCGGGCCCAGTTCCACACCCGTCCCGGCCAGCCATCCCGTGGCGGGGCGCGCGCCGATGCCGACGACGACCGCGCCGGCCGGCAGGGCGCGCCCGTCCGCGAGCAGGACCCGGCCCTCCTCGATCCCGGCGACCTTCGCGCCGGTGATCAGCCCGGCGCCCGCCTCCTCGTACCAGCGCGCCATCGGCTCGGCGACCTCGGCGGGCAGCGCCCCCGCCAGCACCCGGTCCGCCGCCTCGACCACGGTCACCGCGCAGCCCGCCTCGCGGGCCGCGGTGGCGAACTCGGCTCCGATCCAGCCCGCCCCGACGACCACCGTCGCGGGCGCGCCCGCCAGGACCGGGCGCAGCCGCGCCGCGTCGTCCAGCGTGCGCAGCAGGTGGACGCCCGGGACGCCCTCGGTGCCGGGCAGGGTCAGCGGCTCGGCGCCGGTCGCCAGCACGAGGACCTCGTACGGGACCGGTCCGGCCTCGGTGTCCAGCTCGTGGTCGGCCGCCCGGAGCCCGGTGACCTCCGTCCCGAGCCGCAGCTCGATGCCGAGCCCCTCGAAGTCCACGTCGAAGGCGGAGTCCTCGGCCTTGCCGAGCAGGACCGCCTTGGACAGCGGGGGGCGGTCGTAGGGCTGGTGGGGTTCGGCTCCCAGGAGGGTCAGGGGGCCGGCGAATCCCTGCTCGCGCAGGGCGACCGCGGTCTGCACCCCGGCCATTCCGGCGCCGACGATCACGACGCCGCGCTCATTGTGTTCCGTCTGCTCGCTCACCCGGCCACCCTAATGACCTGACGCTCCGTCAGGAACAGGCGCCGCCTTACCGGCCGTCCGGGGCCGGGATAGTCTGGCCACCGTACCTATCGCGGGAGTCCGGCGCACCGGGCTGAGAGGGAGGCTGGCCGGCCTCCGACCGTACGAACCTGATCCGGGTCATGCCGGCGAAGGGAGGGGCTGGACGCCCATGCACTCATCTCGGAAGGGATCCGACGTCCTCGTCATCGGGGGCGGGATCATCGGCCTGGTCACCGCCTGGCGGGCCGCGGCGCGCGGGCTGCGCACCGTGCTCGCCGACCCGGCACCCGGCGGCGGCGCCGCCCAGGTCGCGGCCGGCATGCTCGCCCCCGTCACCGAACTGCACTTCGGCGAGGAAGCCCTGCTGGGCCTCGGCCTCGCCTCCGCCGCGCGCTATCCGGAGTTCGCCGCCGAGCTCGCCGACGCGAGCGGCGGCATGGACATCGGCTTCCGCGCCTGCGGCACCCTCGCCGTCGCCCTCGACTCCGACGACCGGCTCCACCTGCGGGAACTGCACGCCCTGCAGCGCCGCTGCGGCCTGGAGTCCGAGTGGCTCACCGGCCGCGAGTGCCGCCGCCTGGAGCCCATGCTCGCCCCGGGCGTACGCGGCGGCCTACGCGTGGACGGCGACCACCAGGTCGACCCGCGCCGGCTCGCGGCCGCCCTGCTGGCCGCCTGCGAGCGGGCCGGCGTGATCATCCACCGGGCCGCCGTGGAACGGCTGCTGGTCACCTCCGACCGGGCCGCCGGGGTCGTGCTCGACGACGGTACGGAGCTGCGCGCCGCCCAGGTGGTCCTGGCGGCGGGCTCGCTCAGCGGCAGGCTCGCGGGCGTACCGCCGGAGGTGCTGCCTCCCGTGCGGCCGGTCAAGGGCCAGGTCCTGCGCCTGTCCGTGCCCCCGGCCTACGCACCGTTCCTGTCCCGGACCGTCCGGGCGGTCGTCCGCGGCAGCCACGTCTACCTGGTGCCGCGCGAGAACGGCGAACTCGTCGTCGGCGCCACCAGCGAGGAACTCGGCTGGGACACCACGGTCACCGCGGGCGGGGTCTACGAACTCCTGCGCGACGCCCATGAACTGGTCCCCGGCATCACCGAACTCCCCCTCACCGAAACCCGTGCGGGGCTGCGCCCCGGCTCGCCCGACAACGCCCCGCTGCTCGGCCCGACCGACCTGCCGGGCCTGCACCTGGCCACCGGGCACTACCGCAACGGGGTGCTGCTGACCCCGCTCACCGGCGAGGTGCTCGCCGAGCTGCTGGCCACCGGCGAAGTGCCGGAGATCGCGCGCCCCTTCACCCCCCGCCGGTTCTCCGCCGCACGACAGGAGTCGTACGCATGACCCTCCCCGTCTCCGTGTCCGTCTCCGTCAACGGCGAGCCGCGCCAGGTCGCGGCCGGCACCACGCTCGACACCGTGGTCACCACCCTGACCACGGCCCCCTCCGGCGTCGCCGCCGCGCTCAACGAGACCGTGGTCCCGCGCGGGCAGTGGCCGGCCACGCCGGTGGGCGACGGCGACCGGGTCGAAATCCTCACCGCGGTCCAGGGAGGCTGAGCACCATGGCGGACGACCTCTTCACGCTGGGCGGCCGGACCTTCTCCTCCCGCCTGATCATGGGCACGGGCGGGGCCCCGAGCCTGGACGTGCTGGAACGCTCGCTGGTCGCGTCCGGCACCGAACTCACGACCGTCGCGATGCGGCGCCTCGACCCCACGGTCCAGGGCTCCGTCCTCTCCGTACTGACCAAGCTGGGCATCGCGGTCCTGCCCAACACGGCGGGCTGCTTCACGGCGGGCGAGGCCGTGCTCACGGCCCGGCTGGCCCGGGAGGCTCTGGGCACGGACTGGATCAAGCTGGAGGTGGTCGCGGACGAGCGGACCCTCCTGCCCGACGGCGTCGAACTGCTGGACGCCGCCGAGATCCTGGTGGACGAGGGCTTCACGGTCCTCCCCTACACGAACGACGACCCGGTGCTCGCGCGGAAGCTGGAGGACGTGGGCTGCGCGGCGATCATGCCGCTGGGATCCCCCATCGGATCCGGGATGGGCATCCGCAACCCGCACAACTTCGAGCTGATCACGGAGCGGGCGTCGGTGCCGGTCATCCTGGACGCGGGCGCGGGCACGGCGTCGGACGCCGCCCTCGCCATGGAACTGGGGTGCGCGGCGGTGATGCTGGCCTCGGCGGTGACGCGGGCACAGGAGCCCGTCCTGATGGCGTCCGCCATGCGGGACGCCGTCTCGGCGGGGCGGCTCGCCTTCCGCGCGGGGCGCATCCCGCAACGCCGCTTCGCCGAAGCCTCCTCTCCCGCGGAGGGCCGCGCCGCCCTGGACCCCGAACGCCCGGCGTTCTGACCCGCGGTCCGCTCCCGGGGCTCCGCCCCGGACCCTCACGGCGCTCCGCGCCCGCGCCTTGCACGCGGCGGGACCGGAAGACCGGTGCGGCGCCCCCGGCGGGGGCGCCGCACCCGGGTCACGTCACAGCTGCGCTGCAACGCGACCCGGCCAGACCGGCGGCAGCAGAGCGGCTCGTAGAATCCTCGGGTGGATACGACCCTGGATGACCCCCTCGTCGGGCGCGTGCTCGACGGCCGCTACCGCATCGACGCCCGCATCGCGGCCGGCGGCATGGCCACGGTCTACCGGGCCGTCGACACCCGCCTCGACCGTGTGCTCGCCCTGAAGGTGATGCACCCGGCCCTCGCCGCCGACGCCGCCTTCGTGGACCGGTTCATCCGCGAGGCGAAGTCCGTGGCCCGGCTCGCGCACCCCAACGTGGTCGCCGTCTTCGACCAGGGCACGGACGGACCGTACGTCTACCTCGCCATGGAGTACGTCTCCGGCTGCACCCTGCGCGACGTGCTCCGCGAGCGCGGCGCGCTCCAGCCGCGGGCCGCACTCGACATCCTCGAACCCGTGCTCGCCGCCCTCGGCGCCGCCCACCGGGCCGGCTTCGTGCACCGCGACATGAAGCCCGAGAACGTCCTGATCGGCGACGACGGCCGGGTCAAGGTCGCGGACTTCGGGCTGGTCCGGTCCGTGGACTCGGTCACCAACACCACCGACTCCGTCCTCGGCACCGTTTCCTACCTGGCCCCCGAGCAGATCGAGAGCGGCGTCGCCGACACCCGCGTGGACGTCTACGCCTGCGGTGTCGTCCTCTACGAGATGCTCACCGGCTCCAAGCCCCACCTCGGCGGCACCCCCGCCCAGGTCCTCTACCAGCACCTCAACGAGGACGTCCCGCCTCCTTCCGCCACGGTCCCCGGACTCCCCGTCGGGCTCGACGAGCTGGTCGCGCAGGCCACCGCCCGCAGCGCCGACCTGCGCCCCTACGACGCAGCCGCGCTGCTCGGCCTCGCCCGTGAGGCCCGCGCCCTGCTCAGCGACGCCGACCTGGACGCCGTACCGCCGCAGGCGCGCGCCGAGGAGCGGTCGTCCGCCGAGGACCGCACCGGCGTGATCCCGCGCCCGGTGACCGCGCAGCCCGTGAACCACACCTCCCGGCTGGAGACGCTGCCGCCGCCGGCCGCTCCGCCCGCGCACCGGCCGGCGCCCGCCGGGCGGCCCCGCCGCGGCGTGTTCCTCGTCATCGCCGGGGTGCTGCTCGCCCTCGGCGTGGGCACCGGTGTGTGGTACATCAACTCCGGCCAGTTCACCAAGGTCCCGAACCTGCTCGGCAAGACCGAGGCGCAGGCCCGCTCCCAGCTGTCGGCGGCCGGGCTCGGCGTGAAGGGGATCGACCGGAAGTTCAGCGACGCCTTCGACCGCGGCACGGTGATGAACACCGATCCCGGGGGCGGCCGGCGGATCCGCGGCAACGGTGCGGTGACCCTCACCATCTCCCGCGGTCCCGAGGTCGTGGCCGTGCCCAATCTCAAGGGCAGGCCGCTGGAGGAGGCCAAGGCCGAGCTGACCAAGTCCGGGCTGGCCCCCGGCATCGTCACGCAGGCCTTCAGCCAGGACGTCGCGCAGGGTTCGGTGATCGCCACCGACCCGGTGGGCGGCGAGAAGCGGGCGCCGGACACGGCGGTCTCGATCGTGGTCAGCAAGGGCCGGCCGGTCCCCGTCCCGACCGTGACCGGGCTCCCCGTCGAACAGGCGAGGGCCAGCCTGGAGGCGCTGGGACTGAAGGTGGCGACGGCTCCCGAGCAGGTGAACTCCCCCGCGGCGGCCGGTACGGTCGCCAACCAGTCGATCGGCGCCGGCACCCAGGCCGCAGCCGGTGACACCGTCACGCTGACCGTGTCCAAGGGCCCCCGCCAGCTCCCGGTGCCGAACGTGACCGGCCAGGAGGTGGACGCCGCCCGCAAGGCCCTGGAGGCCGCCGGCTTCAAGGTGAAGGTGGACCGGCCGCTGATCTCCTTCAGCAACACGGTGGAGAGCCAGTCGGTGCTGGGCGGACTGAACGCTCCCGAGGGCACCACGATCACCATCAGGACCAAGGGGCTGTAAGGCGCAGTGATTCGCAATCCAGTGGGCGGGCACGTCCCCGTCGCCGGCGGCCTCGCCAAGGTCGGGCTGACCTACGCCCGCGAGATGGGCGCCGAGGCAGTCCAGGTCTTCGTCGCCAATCCGCGCGGCTGGGCCACCCCGGTGGGCAACCCGGCGCAGGACGAGCTGTTCCGGGCGCAGTGCGCGGACGAGTCCATACCGGCCTACGTGCACGCGCCATACCTGATCAACTTCGGCTCGCACAGCGAGGCCACCGTGGAGAAGTCGATTGAGTCGATGCGCCACTCGCTGCGCCGCGGCCGGGAGATCGGCGCGCTCGGGGTGGTCGTGCACACCGGGTCGGCGACCGGGGGCCGCCCGCGCGAGGCGGCGTACGCGCAGGTCAGGGAGCGCATGCTGCCGCTGCTGGACGAGCTGACGCACGAGGACGACCCCTTCCTGCTGCTGGAGTCGACGGCCGGGCAGGGTTCTTCGCTGTGCTCGCGCACCTGGGACTTCGGCCCGTACTTCGAGGCGCTCGAGCACCACCCGAAGCTGGGGATCTGTCTGGACACCTGCCACATCTTCGCGGCCGGACACGACCTGGCGGAGACGGGCGGGACGAAGCTGACGCTCGACCTGCTCGTGGACACCGTGGGCGAGGGCCGGCTGAAGCTCGTCCACGCCAACGACTCCAAGGAGGGCGTGGGCGCCCACAAGGACCGGCACGCCAACATCGGCCAGGGCCACATCGGCCGGGACGCCTTCGCCGAGCTGGTCACGCACCCCGCGATGGAGGGCGTACCGCTGATCATCGAGACCCCCGGCGGCAAGGAAGGACATGCGGCGGACGTGGCGCTGCTGAAGGAGCTGCGCGGCCCGCAATGATCCGGTGATCCCTTGAGGAATACCCTGGGGGGGTATACGGTTCTGGCATATCGGCAGAACCGCTACTCGGCATTTCCCATCAGGGGGTCGTCATGGAGCAGGCACACGCAGACCACGAACACCACCAGCACCACGGCGGGCACGGTGGGCACGGGCACGGCGCCGGCAGCCACGCCGGCAAGGCCAGCTGGGCCATGGCCGCACGGGCCACCCTCCACTGCCTCACCGGATGCGCCATCGGCGAGGTGCTGGGCATGGTCATCGGCACGGCCCTCGGCTGGGGGAACGTGTCCACCATGGCCCTGGCGATCGTGCTGGCGTTCTTCTTCGGCTACGCCCTCACCCTGCGCGGGATCCTCTCCGCCGGCGTCGGCCTCCGTACGGCCATCCGGGTGGCTCTGGCGGCCGACACCCTTTCGATCGCCGTCATGGAGCTGATCGACAACGGGGTGATCGCCCTGTGGCCCGGCGCGATGGACGCGCACCTCTCGGAGCCGCTGTTCTGGGCGGTGCTCGCGCTCTCGCTCGTCGTCGCCTTCGTGGTCACGGTCCCGGTCAACAAGTGGATGATCGGCCGCGGCAAGGGTCACGCGGTCGTCCACCAGTACCACCACTGAAGGCCGGACGCCCCCTACAACTCGGGGCCGTCCCCCGGCCCCTCCTGGTACGAGTAGCGCTGCTCGCGCCAGGGGTCGCCGATGTTGTGGTAACCGCGCTCCTCCCAGAAGCCGCGGCGGTCGGCGGTCATGTACTCGACGCCGCGGACCCACTTGGGCCCCTTCCAGGCGTACAGGTGCGGGACCACGAGCCGCACGGGGAAACCGTGCTCGGCGGTGAGCAGTTCACCGCCCTGGTGGGTGGCGAAGACGGTCCGCTCGGACGCGAAGTCGGCCAGCCGCAGGTTGGAGCTGAAGCCGTACTCGGCCCACACCATCACGTGCGTGACCTGCGGCGCGGGCGGCGCCAGGGCCAGGATCTCGCGGGCGAGCACACCGCCCCATTCGGCGCCCTGCATGCTGAACTTGGTGACGCAGTGCAGGTCCGCCACGACGGAGTCGAACGGCAGGGCCGTGAACTCCTCGTGGTTCCAGCAGTGCTTGTCCCCGTCGGCCGTCGCGCCGAAGACCCGGAATTCCCAGCGGTCCGGCTTGAACTTGGGTACGGGCCCGTAATGGGTGACCGGCCAGCCCCTCTGCAGCCGCTGCCCCGGTGGAAGCTCCAGCGGCTCTGCTCCCGGAGATTCCCGGCTTTCCGGCTGACCCATGACTCCATGGTGACAGACTGACCGGGGTGGTCATGACCAGGTCTGGACCGATTCGGGCAAGTCACGGCAACTCCCACTAAGGAGGCACTTACTGGACGGCCTCCGACGGCAGTGCAAGGATGCGCGCAGATCCCCCAGTTAGCGCTGGGAGGTACCCCCAGCCCCGTCACGTGACTGACATTGCCTGGAAGGAGCCTCTGCGATGCAGGGCGACCCCGAGGTCCTTGAGTTTCTGAACGAGCAGCTGACCGGCGAGCTGACGGCCATCAATCAGTACTGGCTGCACTACCGCATCCAGGACAACAAGGGCTGGACCAAGCTCGCCAAGTACACGCGTGAAGAATCCATCGACGAGATGAAGCACGCGGACAAGATCACCGAGCGCATCCTGATGCTCGACGGCCTGCCGAACTACCAGCGGCTCTTCCACGTGCGCGTCGGGCAGACGCTCACGGAGATGTTCCAGGCGGACCGCCAGGTCGAGGTCGAGGCCATCGACCGGCTCAAGCGCGGCATCGAGGTCATGCGCGGCAAGGGCGACATCACCTCGGCGCGCCTCTTCGAGGAGATCCTGGAGGACGAGGAGCACCACATCGACTACCTCGACACCCAGCTGGAGCTCATCGAGTCCCTGGGCGAGCCGCTCTACATCGCGCAGCTGATCGAGCAGCCGAGCTAGTAGTCCGTCCGTCCCCGTCGCCCACCGTTCCGGGGGCCGACCGGTCCCACCGGGCCGGTCAGGCCGCTTCCGCCAGTGCGGGCGAACGCGCCGGCTCCGTCTCGGCGGCGAGCACGGCCGCCGCGTCACCCTTCTCCAGCAGCTCCCGGCGCGGGCAGGCGCCACGGCCGAGGATGCCCTGGATGGTGCGCACGCAGGAACCGCAGTCGGTGCCGGCCTTGGTGGCCGAGGCGATCTGCCGCGGGGTGCAGGCCCCGGCGGCCGCGTGGTCCTTGACCTGCTTGTCGGTGATCCCGAAGCAAGAGCAGACGTACACGCGGTTCACCTCCCTGGGCGGAATGGTTCGACGAGCCATCCCCTATTCGGTGAGGCTTACCTAACCGTACCTAAAGTTAGGGTGACCTAAAAGCCCTGGAGACGACTGTGGGGCGCGGATCACATCGATCCGCGCCCCACAGTCGTAGGAAGGTACTGGTTGATCCTTACTGGTCGCGGTACATCTCGGCGACCAGGAACGCCAGGTCCAGGGACTGGCTGCGGTTGAGCCGCGGGTCGCAGGCCGTCTCGTAGCGCTGGTGCAGGTCGTCGACGAAGATCTCGTCGCCGCCGCCCACGCACTCGGTGACGTCGTCACCGGTGAGCTCGACGTGGATGCCGCCCGGGTGGGTGCCGAGGCTCTTGTGGACCTCGAAGAAGCCCTTGACCTCGTCGAGCACGTCGTCGAAACGGCGCGTCTTGTGGCCGGAGGCCGCCTCGAAGGTGTTGCCGTGCATCGGGTCGGTGACCCAGCCGACGACCGCACCGGAAGCGGTGACCTTCTCGACCAGCTCGGGGAGCTTGTCGCGGACCTTGTCGGCGCCCATGCGGACGACGAACGTCAGCCGGCCCGGCTCGCGCTCGGGGTCCAGGCGGTCGATGTAGGTCAGCGCCTCGTCCACCGTGGTGGTGGGGCCGAGCTTGATGCCGATCGGGTTGGCGATCTGCGAGCAGAACTCGATGTGCGCGTGGTCCAGCTGGCGGGTGCGCTCACCGATCCAGACCATGTGACCGGAGGTGTCGTACAGCTTGCCGGTGCGCGAGTCGGTACGCGTCAGCGCGCCCTCGTAGGCGAGCAGCAGCGCCTCGTGGGAGGCGTAGAACTCGACGGCCTTGAACTCGGCCGGGTCGGTGCCGCACGCCTTCATGAAGTTCAGCGCGTTGTCGATCTCCCGCGCCAGCTGCTCGTACCGCTGACCGGACGGGGAGGACTTCACGAAGTCCTGGTTCCAGGCGTGCACCTGGCGCAGGTCGGCGTAACCACCGGTGGTGAAGGCGCGCACCAGGTTGAGCGTGGAGGCGGAGGCGTTGTACATGCGCTTCAGCCGCTCGGGGTCCGGGATCCGGGCCTCTTCGGTGAAGGCGAAGCCGTTGACGGAGTCGCCGCGGTAGGTCGGCAGGGTGACGCCGTCGCGGGTCTCGGTGTCCTTGGAGCGCGGCTTGGAGTACTGGCCCGCGATGCGGCCGACCTTGACGACCGGGACGGAGGCCGCGTACGTCAGTACGGCACTCATCTGGAGCAGCGTCTTCAGCTTGGCTCGGATGTGTTCGGCGGACACGCCGTCGAAGGCCTCGGCGCAGTCGCCGCCCTGGAGGAGGAACGCCTCGCCCTTGGCGACGGCTCCCAGACGGGCACGCAGCTGGTCGCATTCACCCGCGAAAACGAGCGGAGGATACGACTCGAGGTCCGCGACGACAGCGCGCAGAGCCTCGGCATCGGGGTACGAAGGCTGCTGCGCCGCGGGAAGGTCTCGCCAGGTCGCCTTGGCGGCGGGGGCTTGGGTTTCAGCGTTCACGGTCACCTCGTACACATTACGGCGTCATACGTCCCATCCCGCCCTCCGCCCACAACGTGAGACGGCCCTGCTCGAAGGCAGGGGGACCCCACGGGAACGGAATCCATGGTTCAGCCCACGCCGTGAGACGGATCCGGCGCCGGAGAGCCCCTGTGGGCTAGGGTGCCTCCCATGTACGCGCACACGAACCAGAACTGGTGGTGGCCCGCTCCCGGCGGCCCACTTCTCGCGCGTACCTGACGACACGTATCGACGCGAAGGCCGCCCCGAGGGGCGGCCTTCCGTGTTCTCCGACGCGGGCGCCGCTCCTCCCACCGGAAGGACGCCCCGCCCATGGACCCCAGGCACCCGAACCGACCGAGCCGGCCGGGCCGGCCGAGCCGGCCGGGCCGGCCGGGCCGGCCGGGCCGGCCGGGCCGGCTCAGCCGCCTGCTCGACGACTCCTGCCCGCCGTTCGCCCTGCTGCGCCGGCGGACCCCGGGCCGCGACCACGACACCGTCGAGGTGCTGATCGGCGCGGTCCACGAGGCCGAACACCTCGCCGACCTGCCCGTCCGCGAGCTGCCCACCCTCACCCTCGTCCCCTTCCGGCAGATCCGGGAGCGCGGGTTCGACGTACGCGACGACGGCACGCCGCTGAGCGTGCTGGTCGCCGAGGAGGCGTACGAGATCCCGCTCGCCGAGGCGCTGGCCGCGCTGCCCGCGCACGAGGTGCGGGTCGAGGGCGGCGGCTTCGACGTTCCCGACGCGCAGTACGCGGACACGGTCGAGCGGGTCGTCGAGGACGAGATCGGCCGCGGGGAGGGCGCGAACTTCGTCATCCGGCGGACCTACGAGGGCCGGATCGAGGGGTTCGGCCGCGCGGACGCCCTCGCCCTGTTCCGGCGGCTGCTGCTGGGCGAGCGCGGCGCGTACTGGACGTACGTCGTCCACACCGGGGAGCGGACGCTGGTCGGGGCGAGCCCCGAGGTCCACGTGCGGATGTCCGGGGGCACGGTCGTGATGAACCCGATCAGCGGGACGTACCGTCACCCGGCCGGAGGACCCACCGTGGACTCCCTCCTCGCCTTCCTCGGCGACCGCAAGGAGACCGAGGAGCTGTCGATGGTCGTCGACGAGGAACTGAAGATGATGTGCACCGTCGGCGACCGCGGCGGGGTCGTCGTCGGACCGCGGCTGAAGGAGATGTCCCACCTCGCCCACACCGAGTACGAGCTGCGGGGGCGCTCCTCGCTGGACGTGCGGGAGGTGCTGCGGGAGACGATGTTCGCGGCGACGGTCACCGGCTCCCCGGTGCAGAACGCCTGCCGGGTCATCGAGCGGTACGAGAGCGGGGGCCGCGGCTACTACGCGGGCGCCCTGGCCCTGCTCGGGCAGGACGCGGCCGGGGGGCAGACGCTCGATTCCCCCATCCTGATCCGCACCGCCGACATCGCCGCGGACGGCGCGCTGCGGGTGCCGGTCGGCGCCACGCTCGTACGGCACTCCGATCCGGCGGGCGAGGTCGCGGAGACGCACGCGAAGGCGGCGGGGGTGCTGGCGGCGCTCGGGGTGCGGCCGGCCGCACCCCGGCCCTCCTTCGAGGGGGCGCGGCTGGCGGACGACCCGCGGGTTCGGGCGGCCCTAGCGGCCCGGCGGTCGGACCTGGCCCCCTTCTGGCTGCGCATGCAGGAGCGGCCCTCCTCCCTGACCGGCCACGCACTGGTGATCGACGGCGAGGACACCTTCACGGCGATGCTGGCGCACGTCCTGCGGGTGGCCGGACTGGAGGTGACCGTACGCCGCTACGACGATCCGGGGCTGCGGGCGGCGGCCCTGTCCTGGGAGGGCCCGATCGTCCTGGGCCCCGGCCCCGGCAATCCGGCGGACGCCTCGGACCCCAAGATGCGGATGCTGCGCGCGCTGGCCGCGGAACTGCTGGCCGGGCACCGGCACGGGCTGGTCGGGGTCTGCCTGGGGCACGAGCTGCTGGCGGCTGAGCTGGGGCTGCCGCTGATCTGCAAGGCGGAGCCGGCGCAGGGGGCGCAGGTCCGGATCGACCTGTTCGGGGCGCAGGAGGTGGTGGGCTTCTACAACACGTACACCGCGCACTGCGACGAGTCGCTGGCCGCGCGGCTCTCCGTGGACGGGGTGGAGGTGGCCCGCGATCCGGTGACGGGCGAGGTCCATGCCCTTCGCTCCGCGGCGGGCTTCGCGGGGGTCCAGTTCCACCCGGAGTCCGTCCTCACCCTGCGGGGCGCGGAGCTGCTGGGCGAGCTCGTGGCCGGGGTGGTGTCGGCTCCCGCCTAGCCTAGGTCGGCCGGTCAGCGGGCAACGCCGGCCCGGCTCCGCGGGGGAGCCGGGGCCGGCGCGTCGCCCGTCGTGCGGGTCAGGCGTCCTTGGCGTCACCGGTGAGCGCCGCGAGCTCCGCGTCGGCGCGTTCGGTGACCAGTGCGAGGACGCGGCCGGCGGCGGCCAGGTCCTCGGCGGGTATCCCGCCCCAGATGCGGGCGGAGACGGCGCCGGTCTCCGCACCGACGGCGGCGAGCAGCTCGCGCGCCGCGTCCGTGGGGCGCAGGTGCGCGCCGTCCACTGCGAGCAGCTGCTTGGCCAGCAGTTCGTCGAGCGTGGTGCGGATGCCGGCGGGAGCGGCCTTGAGGGAGGCCCGGACCTGGGTGACGACGTCATCCGGCGTCTGCGGGGCGTCGGCCGTGACGACGGCGCGCAGGGCGATCTGCTGCTGGAAGGTGACGCCGTGCCGGGCCAGGACGTGCTCGAGGACGCCGCGGGCGGCGTAGTGGGCCAGGCCGAGGCCGCGGGCATCGGCGACGGGTGCCGGGGCGGATGCGGTGGTGGTCATGGTGTCGTCCCCTGGGTGCTCTCGTCGGTCGGTACGGATGGAGCGAGAGGTGCGTCGAGCAGGGTCGTCAGCTCGTCGGCGAACGCGCGCGTCCGCGGGGCGTCGAGGCCGCCGAGCGGCTCCAGCAGCTGCTGAAGCAGCTCCTGGACCACCGCGATGGCCTGCCGCGTGACGGCCCGGCCCTGCTCGGTGAGGGCGAGCTGAACGGCACGCGGGTCGCGGGGGTCGCGGGTGCGCTCGATCAGGCCGGCCGACTCCAGGGCGCGCGCCAGCTTCGAGACGTACAGCGCCTCCAGGCCGGTGTGGTCGGCGAGCCGGCGCTGGCTGGGCCGCTCACCGGCGCGCTGCATGCCGTACAGCGACGCGACCAGCGAGTACTGCGCGTGCGTGAGGCCCAGCGGAGCCACCGCGCGATCGACCGCGACGCGCCATTTGTTGGCGAGCCGCCAGACGAGGAAACCGGGCGTGGGACGTGGCGAATCCGTGCTCATGGCAGATAGAGTACATGGCTACTATGTACATGGATACTATTTTCTGGCAGGCATCCCGGCACACCCTTGACCAGGCCGACCGACTACGCGCCCCCGGTCTCGACTCCCGCCCGCTTGCCGCGGAGGAGCATGCGGCGGATCAGCTGCGTGGCCAGGATCGGCCCCTGCACGGCGAAGCCGCACACGGCGACGGGGAGCTGACCGAAGGCCAGCCCGAGGAGCAGCACCGTACCGGCGAAACCGTCGGCCAGGTCGAGCCTGGCGTCAGTGCGCGCGGCGTCGCGCTGCCCGCTGCGGGCCTTGGCCCAGGAGGAGCGGAGGCTGCCGAAGATCTGCAACGCGGCAAGGGCCAGCAGGGCGAGCCTGCCCCAGAGAGGTATGTCCACGCGGCGAATCTAGGCCACCCGGACCGGTCTGCGACATGATCGCCAGGACACGCCTTCTCCTGTACGCCGAACCATGGGCCGTTCGCCACCGAACGACCCATGGCTGCGCGTCGCCGCTCAGCCGGAGCCCGGCCGAGCTCAGCCGAAGAAGACCCCGACCTCCTTGTAGAGCGCGGGATCCACGGTCTTCAGCTTCGCCGTCGCCTCCGCGATCGGGACCCGGACGATGTCCGTCCCCTTGAGCGCGACCATCTTGCCGAAGTCCCCGTCGTGCACCGCGTCGATCGCGTGCAGCCCGAACCGGGTCGCCAGCCACCGGTCGAAGGCGCTGGGCGTACCTCCGCGCTGGATGTGCCCGAGCACGGTCGTACGGGCCTCCTTGCCGGTCCGCGCCTCGATCTCCTTGGCCAGCCACTCGCCCACGCCCGACAGCCGGACGTGCCCGAAGGAGTCCTTGGTGGCGTCCTTCAGGACCAGATCCCCGTCCTTGGGCATCGCACCCTCGGCGACCACGACGATCGGTGCGTAGCTCGCCTTGAAGCGGGAGGTCACCCAGGCGCACACCTCGTCCATGTCGAAGCGCTGCTCCGGGATGAGGATGACGTTGGCGCCGCCCGCGAGCCCCGAGTGCAGGGCGATCCAGCCGGCGTGCCGGCCCATGACCTCGACGACCAGGACCCGCATGTGCGACTCGGCCGTGGTGTGCAGCCGGTCGATCGCTTCCGTCGCGATGCCGACGGCGGTGTCGAAGCCGAAGGTGTAGTCCGTGGCGGACAGGTCGTTGTCGATGGTCTTGGGCACGCCGACGCAGGGAATGCCGTACTCCCCGTACAGCCGGGCGGCCACCCCGAGGGTGTCCTCGCCGCCGATCGCGACGAGCGCGTCCACCTCGTACTTGGCGAGGTTGTCCTTGATGTCGCGCACCCCGTTCTCCGTCTTGAACGGGTTGGTGCGCGAGGAGCCGAGGATGGTGCCGCCGCGGGGCAGGATGCCGCGGACGGCGGGGATGTCGAGCGGGACGGTCCTCCCCTCGACCGCGCCCCGCCAGCCGTCCTTGAAGCCGACGAACCCGCAGCCGTACTCCTGGGTGCCCTTGCGGACGACGGCCCTGATCACCGCGTTGAGCCCGGGGCAGTCGCCGCCACCGGTCAGCACTCCGACCTTCATTGCATCTCCCTTCGCCATGACGGTCACGCTAGTGGTGACACAGGTCACAGCAAGGGAGCTGAAGGCGTCAATTCCGGTGGAATCGCGGGGCGTTGCGTACGCCCGTTCACTCGTACGAGGACGTAAGTACGATCGACGCCCGGTGCCCGCCGCCCCGGAGGGGGCCTACGCGTCGTCGAGGCCCCGCTCTATGGCGTACCGGACGAGCTCCACCCGGTTGTGCAACTGCAGCTTGCCCAGGGTGTTCTGGACGTGGTTCTGCACGGTGCGGTGGGAGATGACCAGCCGCTCCGCGATCTGCTTGTACGAGAGCCCCTTGGCCACCAGGCGCAGCACCTCGGTCTCCCGGTCGGTCAGCTGCGGCGCCTTCGGCTCGTCGGAGGCGGTCGGCACCGGGTCGGTGGCGAGGCGCCGGTATTCGCCGAGCACCAGCCCGGCCAGGCCGGGGGTGAAGACCGGGTCGCCGGCCGCGGTGCGGCGGACCGCGTCGATGAGCTCCTGGGCGCCCGCGGACTTCAACAGGTAGCCGGTCGCGCCGGACTTCACCGCTTCCAGGACGTCCGCGTGCTCACCGCTGGCGGACAAGACCAGGACGCGCAGCGCCGGGTGGGCGCCGACCAGTTCCTTGCAGACCTGCACCCCCGGCATGCCGGGCAGGTTGAGGTCGAGGACCAGGACGTCGGGGGTGACGGCGCGGGCCCGGCGTACCGCCTCGGGGCCGTCGCCGGCGGTGGCCACCACGTCGAAGCCCGCGGCGGCCAGGTCGCGTGCGACCGCGTCCCTCCACATCGGGTGGTCGTCGACGACCATCACCCTGATCTCGTGCGGTTCGTTCGTGCTCATTGGGTCCTCCCCCTGGGTACCTTCAGTTCGACTTCGGTGCCCTGCCCGGGGACGGACACCAGATCGGCGCTGCCGCCGAGGTCACGCAGTCGGCCGCGGATGGACAGGGCCACGCCCATCCGGCCCTCGCCCTCGGCCTGGTCGAGCCGGCCCGCCGGGATGCCCGGGCCGTCGTCGCGGACGGTCACGATCACCTCGTCGCCCCAGTCCTCGACCAGGATCCAGGCCCTGGCCCCCTCGCCCGCGTGCTTGCGCACGTTGTCGAGGGCCGCACCGACCGCCGCGGCCAGTTCCTTCGC
Source organism: Streptomyces sp. MB09-01 (assembly GCF_033794505.1). NCBI lineage: Bacteria > Bacillati > Actinomycetota > Actinomycetes > Kitasatosporales > Streptomycetaceae > Streptomyces > Streptomyces sp. MB09-01. The sequence goes on from NZ_JARAYQ010000005.1 coordinate 17,350, forward strand.
GGCGGGCACCGGCAGCGGCACCGGGGTGCCCGGCTCGGCGAAGCTCACCCGGGATCCGGCGTGCGGGGCGAGGAGGGTGCGCAGGTCCAGCTCGCCGTCGTCGGCGCCCGGTTCCTCCACCTCGTACGTGTCCACCAGCGCGCCGCGCGACTGGTCGGAGGAGACCCGGGAGGGGTGCACGAGACCGGTGGAGACCAGTGTGCGCAGCGCCACCTCCTGCTCCCCCGCCATCCGGCCGAGCTCCTCGGCCTCCCCGCCCAGTTCGGCGCCGCGCCGCTGGACCATGGCGAGGACCTGGAGGACCCCGTCGTGGATGTCGCGGGCGAGGCGCTCGCGCTCCCGGGTGGCGGCCTCGATCTCCAGGGCGCGGGCGAGGGTGTTCTCGCTGGCCCGGGCGACCTCGACGACGTAGCCGATGGCCACGGAGGAGACCCAGACGAGCAGCACGTTGTGCAGGGCGTCCTGGGTGGGCTGGCCGCCGTGGATGAGGATGGTGGCCGCGGCGACGAAGGTGGAGGCGAAACAGGCCCAGCGCCAGCCGCCCTTGATGGCGAAGCCCAGGACCGCGCCCCCGGTCCAGATCGTGGGGAGGGTGGGACCGCCCCCGGTGATCCGCTCGTGGGTGTCGGCGAGCGGGGTCAGCCCGATCCCGACGATGGCCACGGTGAGGTCGGCGACCAGGAAGCCCTTGGTGCAGCTGGCGGCGTTGGCCACCTTCGAGGTGGTCGCCAGGGTCCAGACGGCGAGGAAGGCGAGGTATCCGGCCGCGACCCAGGGGTGCGGGTACCTCTTGTAGGCGGAGGCGAACAGCAGCACCGCGTAGACCATGGTCAGCAGCCGGTACACCGTCAGGGCACGCCAGAGCGGCTGCTCGACCGACATGCGTACGACGCGTTCGCGTTTCGCCATCTCCCCCACCCCCTGCGGGCGGTACCGCCCGACCTACTCCGACGTGCCGTCGGCCTTCTCGCCCTTGGCGGTCCTCTCGGCCCTCTCGGCCTTCTCCGCCTTCTCCGCATCGGCGATCTGGCGCTTGGCCGCCGTCGCGTAGATGTCGACGTACTCCTGGCCGGAGAGCTTCATGATCTCGTACATGACCTCGTCGGTCACCGAGCGGAGGATGAAGCGGTCGCCGTCCATGCCGTGGTAGCGGCTGAAGTCCAGCGGCTTGCCGATCCGGATGCCCGGGCGCATGAGCTTGGGGACGACCTTGCCGGGCGGCTGGATCTTCTCCGTGTCGATCATCGCCACGGGAATCACGGGCGCGCCCGTGGCCAGCGCCACACGGGCCAGACCGCCGGGCTTGCCGCGGTACAGGCGCCCGTCGGGTGAACGCGTGCCCTCGGGGTAGATACCGAACAGCTCCCCGCGCTCGATGACGTCGATGCCGCTCTTGATCGCGGCCTCTCCGGCCCCACGGGCGCCGGAGCGGTCCACCGGGAGCTGGCCGACGCCCTTGAAGAAGGCGGCCGTCAGCTTGCCCTTGACCCCCGGGGAGGTGAAGTACTCCGCCTTCGCGATGAAGGTGACCTTCCGGTCCAGTACGGCCGGCAGGAAGAAGGAGTCGGAGAAGGACAGGTGGTTGCTCGCGAGGATCGCCGGCCCCTCCGCGGGAATGTTCTCGAGGCCCTCCACCCACGGCCTGAAAGCGAGCTTCAGTGAACCGCCGATGGAGAACTTCATTGCGCCGTAGATCAACTCGAAAGCCTTCCTGTGTCTGTCGAACAGACCATATCCCGTGCCTCCCCCGGCAGGGGCCCGACGACCCTGGCCGGTGCCACCCCGGTCGCGTACGGTGAAGTCACACAGAGCAACGCACCCACCCGACGTACCTCATGATCAAGGAGACCCCGGTGCCCGTCCTCCCTGGAGCCGAGCCGTTCCGCCACGAGGGCGGAGAGGTCGGCGTCCTCCTCTGCCACGGCTTCACCGGTTCCCCGCAGTCGCTGCGGCCCTGGGCCGAGTACCTCGCCGGGCAGGGCCTCACGGTGTCGCTTCCGCTGCTGCCCGGACACGGGACGCGCTGGCAGGACATGCAGCTCACGGGCTGGCAGGACTGGTACGCCGAGGTCGACCGCGCCCTGCGGGAACTGCTGGACCGGTGCGAGCAGGTGTTCGTCTTCGGGCTGTCGATGGGCGGCGCGCTGACCCTGCGGCTGGCCGCCAAGCACGGGGACGCCATCAGCGGCATCGTCCTCGTCAACCCGGCCAACAAGGTGCACGACCCGCTGGCCGTCGCCCTCCCGGTGGCCAAGCACTTCATCCGGTCGACGCCGGGCATCGCCAGCGACATCGCGAAGCCGGGCTCGGAGGAGGTCGGCTACGACCGCGTCCCGACCCGCGCCGCGCACTCCCTGCGGAAGTTCCTGCAACTGGTGGACGCCGACCTGCCGCAGGTCACGCAGCCGCTGCTGCTGCTCCACAGCCCGCAGGACCACGTCGTACCGCCCGTCGACTCCGAGCGGATCCTGGCCCGCGTCTCCTCGACGGACGTCACCGAGACGCTGCTGGAACAGAGCTACCACGTCGCGACGTTGGACCATGACGCGGAGCGGATCTTCGCGGACAGTTATGCGTTCGTCGGCCGACTGGCGGAGAGCGTGGGCAGGGAGGGGGCGCAGGCCGGTGGCTGAGCACGAGGAGCAGTCGGGCGGAGTCCCGCCGCTGGACGAGGAAGCGGCGTGGGCGGCGATCGTCGCCGGGTACGGGCAGGAGCCGCCGGACCCGCCGGGGGCCCGGCCGTTCAAGCCGATCGAGAACCTCCTCCTGCCGGAGGAGGACGTCAAGCCGCTGCCGTCGGAGCCGGAGACAGAGACGAAGCCCGAGGCCGAGCCCGAGCCGCCGGCTGCGGCGCTGGGCAGCTCGGTGGTCTTCGCCCCGGGCGTGGGCATGACCGGCCCCCGGGACCACTCGCTGGCGGAACCGCAGGAGGACGACCTGACTCCGGCCGAGGAGGGCCACTTCGTCCAGCCGGAACCGGAACTGCCGCCGGCGGACACGACGGCGAAGTTCGCGTGGCTGGCGGTCGTCGGCGGGCCGGTGCTGCTGCTCCTCGCGGTGCTGCTGCAGTGGGAGATGACCTGGTGGCTGACGACGCTCGGCATCGGCGGCTTCCTGGGCGGCTTCGCGACGCTGGTCGCACGCATGCAGCACGACGACGACGAGGACGACGACCCGGGCCGCGGAGCCGTGGTGTAACTGGGGCTCCGCCCCAGAGCCGCGCCTCAAACGCCGGCGAGGCTGAAAGACCGGGGCTCCGCCCCGAGCCCCGCTCCTCGAACGCCGGAGGGGCTGACATTGCGCTCCGCGCAATCCAGCCCCACAGGCAGGTACCGGCTGACGCCGGCCACATCCGGCCCCGCCGGCGTTTGAGGCGCGGGGCGCTCGGGGGCAGCGCCCCCGCAACGGCGCCGCGCCCGGACCGCGGAGCTACGGCGCAGCCGGCAGGCGGAGGGCCGCCAGGACCGGGAGGTGGTCCGTGGCCGCCAGCAGGTCCGCGGGGGTAACGCCGGGCAGTCCCACCGGGACACCACATCCCAGCACCTCCACCCCCTTCGTCGCGAACACCGCGTCGATGCGCCGGTCCGGCGCCGACGCCGGGAAGGTCCGTTCCCCTCCCCAGGGCGCCACCGTCCAGCAGTCCTGCAGCGTGCCCGCGAGACGGGAGAAGGCCGAACCGCCCGGCCCCTCGTTCACGTCGCCCGCGGCGATCACGTGTGAGACGTCCATCGCCGCGGCGCGGTCCAACAGCATCTCGGCTTGGGCCAGCCGTTCCGCCCGGTCCAGGGACAGGTGCGCGCAGACCAGCCCCGCGCGGGCAGCGCCGATGCGGACGACCGCCGTGGCGAAGCCCCTCCGGTGCAGGCCGGGCGTGTGCGGCAGCAGGACGTCCTGGGTGCGCTCCACGAAGACCCGCAGCGAGCACAGCAGCAGCGGCCCGGCCGCCGTCGCTCCCCCGCCCAGCACCACCAGGTCGCACTTCGCGGCCAGTCGCGCCGCGTGTTTGCGCCACCGGAAGAACCGCGGCGCCTCCTGTACGAAGACGAGGTCGGGCTCACAGGCCCGGATGACCCGGGCCAGCGCCTCCTCGTCGTCGCGCAGCGAGCGGACGTTGTAGCTGAGAACCCGGATCACGGCAGAACCGTCGGGCTCCGTACGGGACTTCGGCAGCGAGGGCAGCAACTGGTCCATGCACCGCAAGATACGCAGCCGCCCGCCGCTCCCCCAAGGGGCGCGGCGGGCGGTCCGGGTGGAACGGGTCAGCCCTGGCGGGCCAGGTCCGCGGCTCCGACGAGGCCGGCCTTGCCGCCGAGCTGTGCGGCGAGCACCTGCGCGTGCGGTCGCCAGGCGCCGCCGACCAGCCAGCGCTTGAAGGACTTGCGGATCGGGTCGAGGACGAGGTCGCCCTCGTCGGAGACCCCGCCGCCGACGATGAACGCGGACGGGTCGAACAGCGAGGCCAGGTCGGCCAGGCCGGCGCCGGCCCAGCGGGCCAGCTCGCGGAAGGCGTCGATGGCCACCAGGTCGCCCTGCCGGGCGGCCTCGCTGATGTGCTTGCCCTCGATGCCCTCGGGGGTGCCGTCGCCGAGCGAGAGGAGGACCGTCGCGTTCTCGGGGGTGGCGTTGGCGCGCTGCTTCGCGTACCGGACGAGCGCGCGCCCGGAGGCGTACTGCTCCCAGCAGCCCTGGCTGCCGCAGCCGCACAGCAGGCCGTCCGGGACGACCCGGATGTGCCCGAACTCGGCGGCGACGCCGAAGCGTCCGCGGCGCAGCTTGTTGCCGATGATGATGCCGCCGCCCAGGCCGGTGCCGAGCGTGATGCAGATGACGTCCTCGTGGCCTTGGCCGGCACCGAAGCGGTATTCGCCCCAGGCGGCGCAGTTCGCGTCGTTCTCGACGACGACGGGCAGGCCGATGCGCTGCTCGACCTTGTCCTTGAGCGGCTCGTGGCGCCAATTGATGTTCGGCGCGAACAGTACGGTCGCGCGCTTGTCGTCCACGTAGCCGGCGGCGCCGATGCCGACGGCGTCGATGGTGTGACTGCTGCTGACCTCGGAGACGGCGGCGCAGATGGCCTCCGTCACTCCGTCCGCGGTCGGCGGGGTGGGCACCTTGTACGTCTCAAGGATCGTGCCCTCTTCGTCGACCACGCCGGCCGCGATCTTCGTGCCGCCGATGTCGACGCCGATGGTGAGTCCCATTAGTCCCTCGGTTTCCGGTCAAACCCCGCCACGGCCAACGGTACCCGAGGGCGGCGGGCCCTCAGTCGAGATCGATCCTCTCGGCCGGGCCCGCGTCGGGGCCGTCGTCGTGGGGGTCGTGCTCCCGGCGGGGCGCGGGAGGGGTGTCCTGGGTCCAGCGGCGCTCGTGGCCCTCGACGGCGGAGCGGTAGGCGGCGAGGAGCTCGGAGCCGGCGGCCGCGAGGTGGTCGAAGACCTGGGGGTTGCGCTCGATGACGGGCTTGGCGGCGGTTTTGGCCTGGTCGACGATCTGCCGGACCGCGCCCTGGGCGGCCGCGCCGATCAGCGGGTTGTTCAGCCCGGAGACCTTGTCGGCGACGGCTTCGAAGAGCTTGAACAGCTCCTCCGCGGCGGTTCCGGTGCCGGCCGAGCCGGCCCGGTCCTGTCCGCGCAGGCGCTCCTTCTCGGCGGCGAGGTCCTCGGCGCAGGCCTTGGCCCAGGCGTCGTCGTCGGTGGGGCGGTCGGTGGCCTCGCTCATGGCGGACTCTCCTGCGGCGGCTGCTGGGCGTGCGTACGGGCTACCTTCGACGGTACCCGAACGGGGGTAAGCCGTTCACTGCGTGCGGGGCCACAGTCCCCGGTCCGGGGTGAAGCGGATGCGGAGCTCGCCCGCGGTCAGGGCGGCGCCGGAGACGGTGCAGCGGCGCAGCGCCGCGGGCAGCGGAGCGATCCTGCGGTACGGGCCCGCCGTGAGCAGCAGCTCGTCGCCGCGACGTACGAGGTCGAGGTCGCTCTTGTGGGCGCCGGGCAGCGGTACCACCCAGACGAGCACCCCGTCCGCGGCGAGCCGGTCCTCGACGGCCCAGGGCCTGCGGGGCGCGGGCGCCGCGGGGAGGAGCCCGTCCGAGGCGGCGAGCAGGTCGAGGTCCTGCGGGCCGCGCGCGTCGCGGCCGAGGTGGGCGAGCGTGACGACGGGCACGTCCGCGGCCCATTCGGCGGCGTACTTCTCCTGCTGGGCGGCGAGCCCGGCGAGCCAGGGGTCGGCAGAGCCCTGCGGCACCATCCGGTTGGCGACGAGGCCGGAGACGGGCAGCTGCTGGAGGGCGAGCCCGAGCCGTCCGAGCCGCAGCGCGTCGGCGGCGGCCGGTCCCGGCTCGGCGACCAGGCGCAGCTCGGTGGTGTCGGCCTCGACGACGGCCTGGACGGCGGCGAGCTCCTCGTCCCAGCGGGCGGCGGCCTCGTAGAGCCACTGCGCGGGCATGGGCACGCCGGCGAGCTGGGCCAGTACGGGCCGCAGGGCGCGGGCGGCCTGCTTCTCGGCGGGGAGCAGGCGGGCGAGGTAGCGGCGCAGCTGGGCGGGCAGGGCCAGGGTGCAGAGGGTCTGGTGGAGCGGGGGCATGTCGACGACGACGAGGTCGGTGCCGGGTGCGGCGGCGGCCCGCCGCAGGGCGCGCAGCAGGGCGAACTGCTCGGCGCCGGGCAGCTCGGTGAGCTCCTCGGCGCCGAGCGGACGGGCCCCGACCATGGCGAGGAGCGCGGATCCGCGCTCCTGCAGGGCGACGAGCTCCTCGCGGAACTCCTCGCCGGAGTCGACCCGGGCCACCCGCAGCCCGGGTACGGCCTCTTCCCCGGCCAGGGCGGCGAGCGGGTCGCCGACGTCGCCGGACAGCAGCAGCACCCGCCTCCCGTGGCGGGCCGCGGCGAGGGCGGTGGCCGCGGCCACGGTGGTCCGCCCGGCCCCGCCGGGGCCGGTGATCAGCAAGGTGTGCATGTGCGGGTGCCTACAGGTGCCGGGGGCTTACGGGTGCCGGTGCCGGCGGATGCCGGGTGCCTACGGGTGCTCAGACGGACTCGACGCGCTTCTTCAGGCCCGCCAGCGCCCGGTCGATGATGACCTTCTCCGCCTTGCGCTTGATCATGCCGAGCATGGGGATCTTGACGTCCACGGTCAGCTGGTAGGTGACCTCGGTACGCTTGCCGCCCTCCACCGGGGCCAGCCGGTACGAGCCGTCCAGCTGGCGCAGCATCTGGGACTTGTCCAGGGTCCAGCTGACCTCGTCCGTGCCCTTCCAGGTGTAGGCGAGGGTGTGGTCGTCCTTGATCGCGCCGGCGTCGAGCAGCAGGCGGACCTTCTCGGCGCGCCCCTCGGCGTCGGTGGCCAGCACCTCGGCCTCCTTCACCTCGCCGGTCCATTCGGGGTAGCGGGCGAAGTCGGCGATCACGGCCATCACGTCGCTGGGCGCAGCCTCGATCGTGATGCTTGAGCTGGTGTGTTCCGCCATCGCGGTCGCTCCTCCGTGGAGTGTTTCGAGGATGTGTGCGGCCTCCGGCCGCCGCGTGAAGGCTACCGCGCGTGCGGACTCCGCCACTCCAGGGCCTCCCGCGGTCCCGCGGGGGCCGTCGCGAACCGGCCGCCGCTCACCATTCCAGCACCCACGGGCGGCCGGTCGCCGCGAAGTGGCCGACGTTCACGCACTCCGTGGCCCCGATCCGCATCCGCTGCGCCAGCGGCTGGTGCACGTGCCCGAAGAGCGCGTACCGGGGCCGGGTGCGGCGGATGGCGGCCAGCAGGGCCTCGCTGCCGCGTTCGAACCGGCGCGCGACCGTGTCGTAGCAGAGCTCGGGCACCTCCGGCGGGATGTGCGAGCAGAGTACGTCCACCTCGCCGAGCGCCTCCACCTTGGCCGCGTACTCCTCGACGCCCACCTCGTACGGGGTCCGCATCGGCGAGGGCAGCCCGCCGCCGACGAAGCCGAAGACCCGGCCGCCGATCTCCACCCGCTGCCCGTCGAGCACGGTGAGGCCGTGGCGGTCGGCGTATTCCGGCCACAGACCTGGGATGTCGACATTGCCGTAGGTGGCGTACGTCGGGTTCGGGAAGGCGGCGAACATCTCGGCGTACTGGCGGCGCACCGCGCCCTCGATCAGCCGTTCCCGGTCCAGCCCGGCCCAGAGCCGGCGCCCGAAGGTGTGGGCCTCCTCGAAGCGGCGGGCGGTGCGCAGCTCGACGATCCGGTCGGCGTTCTCGACGCCGAACAGGTCGGGGAAGATCCCGCGCGAGTGGTCGGCGTAGTCGAGGAAGAGGACGAGGTCACCGAGGCAGATCAGGGCGTCGGCCCCTTCTCCCGCACGGGCGAGGGCCTCGGTGTTGCCGTGCACGTCGCTCACGACGTGGACCCGCGTGCGGCCCGGTGCGGCCGTCCGGCCCGATCCGCCCGGTCGGCTCGATCCGCTCGTGCCGCCCTGCCCGCTCCGCATGCTGCCACCCATGCGGACAACCCTAGGGGGGCCCGGCAGTTGCGGGGTAGAGGGGGTGGGAGGGGCGGGCGGACCTGCGGTTACTTCCGAGTCGCAAGAGGGGTCGACTACTGTCGGCACGTGAGGGCCAGGCGGTGCAAGTACAGAATGTGACGCACGGAACATCTGGCCGGTTCCCTCTATCGGGAACCCACTACCGGTGGGTAACGTCCGGTCGGTCCACATGGTGGCGATGGCGCCCAGAGGAGCAGCAGTCTTGCGCGAGTTCAGCCTTCCGGCCCTGTACGAGGTCCCGTCGGACGGGAACCTGACGGATCTCATCCGCCGCAACGCCGCTCAGCATCCAGACACCGCCGTCATGAGCCGCAAGGTCGACGGCCGGTGGCAGGACGTGACCGCGACCGAGTTCCTCGCCGAGGTCCGCGCCGCGGCCAAGGGCCTCATCGCGGCCGGCATCCGGCCCGGCGACCGGGTCGCCCTCATCTCCCGCACCCGCTACGAGTGGGTGCTGTTCGACTTCGCGATCTGGAGCGCGGGCGGCGTCACCGTCCCCGTGTACGAGACCAGCTCCCCCGAGCAGGTCCAGTGGATCCTCGGCGACTCCGGCGCCGTGGCGGTCATCGTGGAGAGCCCGGCGCACAGCGCGTCCGTGGCCTCGCTGCGCGACCGGCTGCCGGAGCTGCGCGAGGTCTGGGAGATCGAGCAGGGCGCGCTGGAGACGCTGAAGGCCGCCGGCGCGGAGATCTCCGACGCCGAGGTCGAGGAGCGCAGCAGCCTCGCCAACGCCGACGACCCGGCCACCATCGTCTACACCTCGGGCACCACCGGCCGCCCCAAGGGCTGCGTGCTGACCCACCGCAACTTCTTCGCCGAGTGCGGCAACGTGGTGGAGCGCCTCAGCCCGCTCTTCCGCACCGGCGAGTGCTCCGTCCTGCTCTTCCTCCCGGCCGCGCACGTCTTCGGGCGCCTGGTGGAGGTGGCGGCCGTACTGGCGCCGATCCGCCTGGGCTGCGTACCGGACATCAAGAACCTGACCGACGAGCTGCAGTCCTTCCGGCCCACGCTGATCCTCGGCGTGCCGCGCGTCTTCGAGAAGGTCTACAACTCGGCGCGCGCCAAGGCGCAGGCCGACGGCAAGGGGAAGATCTTCGACGCCGCCGCCGAGACGGCGATCGCCTACAGCCGGGCGCTCGACGCCCCGGGCGGTCCGTCCTTCGGCCTGAAGCTCAAGCACAAGATCTTCTCCAAGCTGGTCTACAGCAAGCTGCACACGGTGCTCGGCGGACGCGGCGAGTACGCGATCTCCGGCGGCGCCCCGCTGGGCGAGCGGCTCGGCCACTTCTTCCGCGGCATCGGCTTCACCGTGCTGGAGGGCTACGGCCTGACGGAGTCCTGCGCGGCCACGGCCTTCAACCCGTGGGACAAGACGAAGATCGGTACGGTCGGGCAGCCGCTGCCGGGCTCCGTGGTGCGCATCGCGGACGACGGCGAGGTGCTGCTGCACGGCGAGCACATCTTCAACGGGTACTGGCAGAACGAGACGGCGACCGCCGAGGCGCTGACCGACGGCTGGTTCCACACCGGCGACGTCGGCACCCTCGACGAGGACGGCTACCTCGCGATCACCGGGCGCAAGAAGGAACTCATCGTCACCGCGGGCGGCAAGAACGTCGCGCCCGCCGTGATCGAGGACCGGATCCGGGCGCACGCGCTGGTCGCGGAGTGCATGGTCGTCGGCGACGCGAGGCCGTTCGTGGCGGCCCTCGTCACCATCGACGAGGAGTTCCTGGGCCGCTGGGCGGCCGAGAACGGCAAGCCGGCCGGGGTGACCGCGGCCGAGCTGCGTGAGGACGCGGACCTCGTCGCCGCCGTCCAGAAGGCCGTGGACGACGGCAACGCGGCGGTGTCCAAGGCGGAATCGGTGCGGAAATTCCGCATTCTGCCCTCCCAGTTCACGGAGGAGTCGGGTCACATCACGCCGTCGCTGAAGCTGAAGCGCAACGTGGTGGCGAAGGACTTCGCGGACGAGATCGAGGCGCTCTACCGGGGCTAGTCCCGGCCGTCGTCACCTGGGGTCCTCGGCGAGAATCCGGGCCATGTTCCGCTCCGCGAGGGCGGTGATGGTCACGAACGGGTTCACGCCGAGCGACCCGGGGATCAGGGAGCCGTCCACGACGTACAGCCCCTGGTAGCCCTTCGCCCGCCCGTACGCGTCGGTGGCGTCGCCGAGTACGCAGCCGCCGAGGGGGTGGTAGGTGAAGTTGTCGGCGAACGCCTTGTTGTCGCCGAAGAGGTCGTACCGGTAGATCGTGAAGTTCCGCCGGTTGATGCGGTCGAAGAGGTTCTTCGCCGCGTCGACCGAGGGCGTGTTCTGGTCCCTGCGCCAGTTGAGGCGGGCCGAGTCGGTGGCGGCGTCGTAGGTGAAGTGCCCGCGCTCCGGATTCTTCGTGATGGCCAGGTACATCGAGATCCAGTGCTCCAGCCCCATGGGGAGCGGGGCTATCTCGGCGAAGACCGGGTTGGCCGCGTTGTCCCAGTCGTCGATGCCCATGGCGGGCACGGTGGCCTGGTTGGCGCCGACCGTGTCCCAGAGGTGGTTGGCGCGGGCGGTCATGACGTTGCCGTTGGGGCCCCAGCCGCGCCCGACCTTGCCGTCGAGGGCGGGCAGCGTCCCGGTCTCGCGGGCCCGCAGCAGGATCTCGGTGGTGCCGAGACTGCCCGCCCCGAGGAAGAGCTGCCTGCAGCCGAGCTCGCGGACCTGGGTGACCCGCCCGGTCACGTCGCTGGTCTGCACCGTCAGCACGTACCCCCCGGCGGGGTCCTGCCGTACGCCGACCACGCGCTGCATGGTCTCGATGGTGACGTTGCCGGTGCCCAGGGCGGCGGCGAGGTAGGTCTTGTCGACGCTCTTCTTCCCGTGGTTGTTGCCGTAGATGACCTCGCCGGCGAGCGCGGACTTGGTGGCGGTGCCGGCCGCCTCGCGCTTCATGTACCCGAAGTCGTAGACGTTGGGGACGAAGACGGTCTTCAGGCCGGTGTTGTGGGCGTGCTTGCGGGAGATCCGGGCGAAGCGGTACCACTCCGTGGACTCGAACCAGGCCGGGTCGATGTCGTTGACGCCGAGCATGGCGCGGGCGCGGGGGTAGTACGTGCCGTACATCTCGTCGGCGTCGACCTGGGGCAGCACCTCGGAGAAGTACGAGCGGCGGGGCGTGGGCGCCATGCCGCCGTTGACCAGCGAGCCTCCGCCGACGCCGCGGCCCACGTACACGGACATGTCGCCGAAGTTCACCCGGTCCAGCACCCCCGGGTAAGGGCTGATGTTGCGGTTGACCACGTCGAGCCAGAGGAACTGGGCGAGCGGTGCCTCGGTGCGGGTGCGGAACCACATGGAGCGGTGGTCGGGCGCGGAGGTGGAGGGGAAGACCTTGCCGTCGGGCCCGGCGGTGTCCCAGAGCCGGCCCATTTCGAGGACGACGGTCCGCACGCCCGCCTGTCCGAGCCGCAGCGCGGCGACGGCGGAGCCGTAACCGGAGCCGACGACCACGGCGGGCGCGTACGGGGCTGCGGCCGGCTCGACAGCGGCGGCGGAGGCCAGGCCGATCCGGGTGAACCCGAGGGCGGAGGCGGTCGAGAGTGCGCCGAGCCCCAGGAGGTGACGGCGCGTCAGATTGGGTGTCATGGCCGCATCATGGGCGGAATCCAGCCGTCCGGCCAGACGCCGTCTTGACAGGCATCTGAGAGACAGTCGGTCGTGGCTGCGCAGGTCGTCGGCTGCGGCTCGGCTCCCGGGGGCGCCCCCCGGCCCCCCGCTCCTCAAACGCCGGGGGGCGGAAATTGTCAGCCGGCGCCGGCAAGATCCAGCCGCGCCGGCGTTGAGGCGCGGGGTCCGGGACGGACCCCCGGCAGCGGCGGGCGCGGCCCCACGGCTACAGCAGCTCGCGCAGGCGTTCCGCCAGGAGGTCCCAGCGCCACTTCTCCTCGACCCACTCACGGCCCCGCTCGCCCATCCGGCGGCGCAGTTCCGGATCCTTCAGCAAGGTGACGATCCGGTCCGCCGCGTCGTCGGGGGCGCCGCCCCGGACGACCCAGCCCGTCTCGCCGTCCAGCACCGCGTCCGGCGCCCCGCCGGAGTCGCCCGCGATCACCGGCAGGCCCGTGGCGGAAGCCTCCAGGTAGACGATGCCGAGCCCCTCCACGTCCAGCCCGCCCCGCCGGGTCCGGCACGGCATCGCGAAGACGTCGCCCGCGCCGTAGTGGGCGGGCAGTTCGGACCACGGGACCGCCCCCGTGAAGACCACCGAGTCCGCGACGCCGGTCGAGACGGCCAGCGCCCGCAGGTCCGCCTCGTACGGCCCGCCGCCCACGATCAGCAGCACCGCGTCCGGCACCGCCGCCATGATCCGCGGCATCGCCTCGATCAGCGTGTCCTGCCCCTTGCGGGGAACGAGGCGCGAGACGCAGACGACCACCGGCCGGTCGGTCAGCCCGAGCCGTGCCCGGACCTCCGCCCCGCCCGACTCCGGGTGGAAGGTCTTCTCGTCCACCCCCGGCGGGAGTTGCACCATCCGGGCCGCCGCCCGGTCCGTCACGGCGGAGGCGATCCTCGAGCGCGTGTACTCCCCCAGGTAGGTCAGCGTGTCCGTGCCCTCGCCGATCCGCCGCAGCAGCTGCCGCGCCGCCGGCAGCTGGGCCCAGCCCGCCTCGTGCCCGTGCGTGGTCGCCACGATCCGCCGCGCGCCCGCGCGCCGCAGCGCCGGACCCATCAGCCCGAGGGGGGCCGCCGCCCCGAACCACACCGACTCGCATCCGTGTTCGCGCAGCAGGCCCACCGCCCGCCGCGTCACGCGCGGGGTCGGCAGCAGCATCGTCGTACGGTCGCGGACCACCTGGAACGGCTGCTCCGCGTCGAAGGCCGCGGTGGCCTCGCGGCCCTCCGCACCGTGCTTCCACGTGGAGGCGTAGACGACGATCCGGTCGGGTTCCAGCCTCAGTGCCATGTTGTGCAGGAAGGCCTGGATGCCGCCCGGTCGCGGCGGGAAGTCGTTGGTCACGATCAGCGTCTTGTGCATCGCTGCCAACGTACCGGACGCCCTCAGCGGAACTCCTTCCGCAGGGCCTCCTGCCACTCCTCCGTCAGCCCCGCCGGGTCCCTGCCCAGCGCCTCCCGCACCGCCGTCGGCCACGGCTCGCGCCCCGCCTTCTCGTACAGCCCCACCAGCGCCGCCTCGCCCCACCGGTCCGCGATCAGCCGGCAGGCCAGCCACGCCCCCTCGTACGCCCCGGCCAGCGCCTCCGGGTCGCCGCCGAAGGCGAACTCCTCCGCCCGCGGCAGCCCGGCCGGCACCTCGCCGCGCCGCACCGCCCGGGCCAGGGCCGGGGCGCCCTGCTCCGGCGTGGTGGAGGTGCCGCGGTACGCCGCCCAGTCCGCGAAGCCCTCGGAGAGCCACAGCGGGGTCGTGGCGGAGGTCGCCGCCCGGGTGGCCACGTGGGTGACCTCGTGGGTCAGGATGACCCGCCGGCCCGCCCCGCCCAGCTCCGCGTATCCCTCCGGGTTGATCACCACCCGGTCAGCTGGAGCCGGTCCGGCGCCCACCCGGCCGGTGGTGACGGCGCCCATGCCCCGGTACTCGTCGGCGGGCCGCCCCAGCAGCTGCGCCATCCGCTCCAGGGATCCGGGGACCAGGACGACCACCCGCCCCGCCCAGGGCCCGGGCCAGGCCGCGCTCGCCGCGGGAACCGCCCGGTCGGCCTCGGCGGCGATCCCGGCCAGCACCTCGCGGGACTGCCCGGCGCCGCCCAGGACCAGGGAGTGCGCACCGCGGACCACGGACACCGGGCCCTGGTCCCACAGCTGCGGCGGCGCGCCCGGCGCGGGCCGGTCGGCGCGCACCAGCCAGGGCCCGCCGCCCGCCGCGCGTACGAGTTCCAGCTCGCGCGCCGAGCCGCCCGGGGCCGTGTCGTAGCCGGCCAGCCGGTAGCGCAGCTCGGCGCGTACGAGGGCGCGTGCGCCGTCCCGCCGCACCGAGGCGACCTCGTACGTCCAGCCCTCGAGGGGGATCCCGGAGAGCGCTCCGGGCGGCACCCGCGACCAGTCGGCCACGGCCCGGCGGACGTCGCGCCCCGTGGTGTCGGCGGGCCGCGCCGCGCAGCCGGCGAGCAGCACGCACAGCAGGAGCGGCAGTACGCGGACGAGACGGCGACCGGGGAGCATCCGCCGATCGTACGCACGGTCCGGACGAGGGGTCCCGGACCGGGGCCGGGGGCTGGGCTGCGCGGGAGGCGGTCAGGGGCGGGTCACCGACGAGACGGGCATCATCCCGACGGGGTCGTAGCGCACCCGGGCCCCCGGGTACGGCGCGTGCACCACCTGGCCGTTGCCGACATACATGCCGACGTGGCTGGCGTCCGAGCGGTACGTCACCAGGTCGCCCGGGCGGGCCTGCGACAGCGGCACCTGCCGGCCGGCGTGCCGCTGGGCCTGGGAGGTGCGCGGCAGCGAGACCCCCGCCTGCCGGTACGACCAGACCATCAGCCCGGAGCAGTCGAAGCCGGAGGGGCCGGTGGAGCCCCATACGTAGGGGCGGCCGACCGCCGACCGGGCCGCCATCACGGCGGCCGCGGCGCGGCCCGAGGACGGGCCGGAGGCGGACATCTCGGGCAGCTCGTCGCCGCGGCCGCCGGAGCGCGAGGAGCGCTCGAAGTCGGCCCGCTCCTCGGAGGGCATGGTGTTGAGCAGCCGCCGGGCGGCGGCGAGCTTCGCGGTGACGGAGCGCTTGTGCCGGGCCACGTCGGAGCGCAGGGCGTCGAGTTCGGCGAGTTTGCGGGAGGCCTCCCGGCGCTCCTGGCCGAGCTGGCGCTGCTCCTCGCGCAGTTCGTCGAGCTGCCGGGCCTGACGGCCGGACAGCCGGTCGAGGGCGGCGGCCTGCTCCAGGTACGCGTCGGGGTCCTCGGCCAGCATCAGGCCGACGGCCGGGTCGATGCCGCCGCTGCGGTACTGGGCCCCGGCGAAGGTGCCGAGGACGCCCCGCATGGTGTTGATGCGCTCCTGTCCGCGGGCCACCGCCTCCTGGGCCCGGTTGACCTCGGCGCGCAGCCGGTCGGCCTTCTCGCCCGCCTCGTTGAAGCGCTCGGTGGCCTGCTCGGCCTCTTCGAAGAGCCGGTCGACCTGGGCGCTGACGCCCGTCCTCGCCGCGCCGCCGGGCTCGTACGGGAGGCCGGGGGCGGCGCTCGCGGGCGCCCCCGCCAAGGCGGCCGCTGCCGTGGCCGCGGCGGCGGTGAGGACGGTGACCTTCGTGTTCCGGTCGAGGCTGCCGAGCCCGCTCCGGCGATGGGACGCCACGTGAAACCGCTCCCTTCCGCTGTGTGTGGCCCGGGTCCGCCCCCCGTGGACGGCCTTGTGCCGGGTTCCGCGCTGGCAGACAGTAGCCGGGCGGTCACATGCCGACCAACGGCCGTCGGAGCCCGCACACGGCGACGCCCCGCAGGAGACGCAGGTCACCGGCGGGGCGTGGGGTCGGAACGGGGCCGCGGAATTCGCCCGGATGGGCGGTGTGCGGCGGGTCAGCCGATGCGGACGCCGAACTGGAACGGCATGTTGTCCATGGACTCGTACTTGATGCCGCCGCGCGGGTTCGAGGCGTGCAGCGTCATGTTGTTGCCGGCGTACAGGCCGACGTGGTGCAGGTCCCCGTAGAAGAAGACCAGGTCACCGGGCTGGAGCTGGCTGCGGCCGATGCGGGTGCCGTCGTTGGCCTGGGTGTAGGTGACGCGGCTGATGTTGACGCCGGCCTGCTTGTACGCCCACTGGGTCAGCCCGGAGCAGTCGAAGGCGTTGGGGCCCTCTTCGCCGGATATGTACGCACTGCCCAGCTTGGTCTTGGCGGCGGCGAGGGCGGCGCCGGCACGGCCCGAGGCCTTGACGTCGCCGAGGTCGACCCGCTGGCCGTCGGCGCGGCTGGCGCGCGACTCCTCGTCCTTGAGCGCCGCGCGCTCCTGCGCGGTCAGCGTGTTGAGCAGGGCCTGGGCCTCGGCGAGCTTGTCCTGCGAGACCTTCTTCTTCTCGCCGAGCTCCTTGCGGGTGGCGTCGAGGTCGGCCAGCTTGCCGGCGGCCTCCTGGCGCTGCTGCGCGAGGGTGCGCTGCTTGGCCTGGATGCGCTGGACCGACTCGACCTGCTTGCCGCTCAAGTGCTCGAGCGAGGAGGCCTTGTCGAGGTAGCTGTCGGGGTCCTGGGAGAGGAGGAGAGCGAGGGAGGGGTCGATGCCGCCGTTGCGGTACTGGGCGCTGGCCATCGAACCGAGCGCGCTGCGCAGGTCGTTGAGCTCGCCCTGCCCGCGCGCGACCTGGTCCTGGATCTGCCCGATCTCCTTTTCGAGCTTCTCCTGGCGCTCCTTGGCCCCGTTGAACTTCTCAGTGGCCTGCTCCGCCTCTTCGTAGAGGGCGTCGACCTGGGTCTTGACCTCGTCCTTGCTCGGCTTCGCCGGCGCGGCGGAGGCGCTCTGGGAGGTGAGGGCCACCACGGCGGCGGCGGTGGCGCCGAGCACGGTCACACGAGTGCGGTTCGGCTGCTTGGGTCGACGGTGGGACGCCACGGAGGCGAGCTCCTTCTTCCTAGAGCCGCCGAAGAACGCAACTCGGCAGCACCTCCGCCGCCACTCCGAATGAGTGATCTACCGCACGAAGGTTTGAACGCACCCTAGTGACCTTGCTGTGATCCATTCAAATCCCGCCGGGTAAAAACCCGATCCCCGACCAGGTTCTTTACCTACAGCGCACGCTCCGTGCCGGGCACTTGACGGTACGTTCGCTGTGGCGCCGGTCAATTCCGGCATTCGGGCGGGGAGTTACGAAACGCGCGAAAGCCGCTTCAGGAGCAAAGCGGACGTCACGGGCCGCGCACCGGCCTTGGCCACCCCGTCGGCGACCTCCCGGTCCGTGGAGACCACGACCACCGGCCGGCCGGGCGGTTCGGCGCGCACCAGCTGGCGGATCAGCTCGTCCGCCGTCACCCCCGCCTTGGAGAACAGCACCCGCACCCCGCGCGGCGGGGCGAGCAGTACCGGGGCCGCCAGCTCCGCCCCGTCGAAGACACAGGTCATCTCCGCGCCCGTCTGCGCGGCCAGCATCGACAGCCCGCCCAGCAGCCGCAGCCGCTGCTTCTCCAGCGGCATCGTCGGGTAGCCGGTCTTGGTCACGTTGTAGCCGTCGACCACCAGATGGGCCTGGGGCAGCGCCAACAGCTGGTCCAGCAGGGCCGGATCGGTCTCCGACAGGGCGCGCGCCGCAATGTCCTTCGGCGTCATCCGGCCCGGCTCCACCGCGTCCACGGTGTCGGCCGGGCGCGTGTTCACCGGCGGCAGCGCCAGCTCGCGGCGCAGCCCCTGGGCCGCGTCCAGCACGGTGTCCAGCAGCAGCCGCAGCCGCATGTCCTCGATGCTGCGACCCTCGCGGGTGGCCCGGCGGGAGGTCTCCAGCGCCGCCTCCACCTCCGCGAGGCGGGACTTGAGCCGCCGGCTCTCGCTCTCGGCGGCGGCCACCCGGGTGGCCGCGTCGCCGCGGATCCCGTCGACCTCGGCGGTCAGCTTGCGCAGGGCCGCCTCACCGCGCTTGACGTCGCTGAGGGCGCTGCGCAGCTTGCGCTGAAGCGATTCCGCTTCCTTGCGGGCCGCGTCCAGCTCCACGCGCACGTGCTCGCCGCCCGTGCGCTGCAGCTCCCGGGCGTGGGCCAGCTCCTCGCGCAGCCGCTCCAGCTCGCGCCGGGTCTCCTCGCCGACCCGCTCGGCGTCGGCACGCTGCGCCTCCTCGCCCGCGGCGGCCACCAGCTTGACCCAGCCGGCCGGCCTCAGGACGAACGCGGCGGCCGCCACGTCCAGCGGATCCGCGGCCGCGGGCGGCGCACCCGACTCCAGCGCGGCGGCCAGCTCGGCCTGCCCCTCCCGCAGCTTCTCGGCGACCCGGCTGCGGAACACCGCGTCGGTCTCGACCGCCGTGGCCATGGCGTTGCCCGCGAACTTGGCGCGCCGGGTCGGGGTGAAACGGGCGTACTGGCGCAACTGCGCCGGCAGGTCCGCGACCGTCAGTGCGCCGAAGGCGTCCGAGACGAGCGCGACGACCCGCCGCCGCACGCCTTCCGGCAGTGGGCGGTCGAGCGCCTCGGCGGCGTCGCCGGCCGCGTCGGCCGGCTCAGCGCCGCTTGCTGGCTCCACAATCCGTCACCCCTACCGTGATCTACGTGTGGGCACGCCTCCCTCAGGAGTCCGCACCCGGCCTGTCCACGAGCTCGATCTGGTCCACCGCGTTGCACCAGCGGCAGCGGACCGACTCGATGGTCTCATTGACCACCTCGCGCTCCTCGACCTTGGGCTCCCCGGCGAGGTCCAGGTGGACGTACTCGACGACCTTCGACGAACGGGTGACGTCGAAGCGCGTGAGGTTGCCGCACAGGGTGCAGCGCCACCGGGTGCTGTCGGTCGGCAGGGGAACCGTCATCAGGTCGCTCTCTCCTTCGTAGCTGATTCAATTAAAGCCGTCCGCGCCGCCGTCCGCGCAGCTCTCCGCGCCTGTCGGCGTCGGTCCGGGCCGGACTTCCTCGGACGGCGGACCGCAGCTCGTAACCCTACGGCCTGCCACCGCCTCAGGTGGGTCCCGTTGCGTCATGCTCTGTCACATGATCGTAAGGTGGCGGGCCGTACGCGAGGCTGCCCGGGGACCGGTGGTCACCCATGCGCTGATCGCGGGCTGCGGTGTGGTGTTCGTACTGGGCCCTGCCTCGGGGCTCAACCCGGTCTACGGGACGGGCGACGAGCTGCTGGCCGCCGGGACGGAGTACTTCCGGCGCTGGGGCGTGGTCCCGGACGAGCTCTTCACGGGCACCCCGCGCGCCTGGCTGACCCCGCTGACGGCCCTGTTCGTCCACGGCAGCTGGCTGCACCTGCTCGGGAACATGCTCTTCCTCTACGTCTTCGGGGCGATGGCGGAGGAACGGATGGGCCGCCCGGCGTTCCTCGTCTTCTACATCTGCACGGGGTACGTGGCCCTGGCGGCGTACGCGGCGGCCAACGCGGGGTCCCCGCAGACCCTGGTGGGGGCGTCCGGCGCGATCTCGGCGGTCCTGGGCGCGTTCCTCTACCTGCTCCCGCGCGCGAGGGTGACGAGCCTGTTCCCCTTCCTGTTCTTCCTGCCGCTGCGCTTCCCGGCGTGGCTCGTGCTGCTGTTCTGGTTCGCCCTCCAATGGGTGGCCGCGCACCGGGCGGAAAGCGGCCCGGGGGTCGCCTACCTGGCCCATCTGGTGGGCTTCTCGGTCGGCTTCCTCTACGCGTGGGCCCGCTATCGGGGTACGACTAGAGTGAGGCGACCAGCGACGGCCACCGAGGGAGACAGCCAGCCGTGATCACCGCGATCGTGCTCATCAAGACCAGCGTGGACCGCATCCCCGAGATCGCCGAATCCATCGCCGCGCTGGACAGCGTCAGCGAGGTCTACTCCGTCACGGGGACGTACGACCTGATCGCGCTGGTCCGCGTGGCCCGCCACGAGAACCTGGCCGACATCATCCCCGGCCGCATCAGCAAGATCCCGGGCGTCGAGGCGACGGACACCCACGTGGCCTTCCGCACCTACTCCCAGCACGACCTGGAAGCGGCGTTCGCGATCGGCCTGGACGCGTAGCGCTGTGCCGTACGGGTACCGGGCTGCCCCGTAGCCCCGGCTCCGGTCCGCCTCAAACGCCGGCGGGGCTGGGTTGGTGCCCCCGAGCAGTGGCTTGAGCAGTCGGCCCGTACGCGGGGTCCCTCCGGGACGTCTCCTCGTCGTCGCGTCTGCGGGCCTGTCACCCGCGGGGCACCGCCCCGCACCCCCCGGCCCCGCCGAGCCGACCGCAGGTCACACGGCCGGGACGCAGCGGCCCTCCTCCGTGCGGTACTGCCACTTCGCTCCGTCCGCGACGAGCTCCTTCACCGCGCGGACGAAGCGCTCCACGTGCTCGTCCGGGGTACCCGCGCCGAAGCTGACGCGGATCGCGTTCAGCGAGCGCTCCCCCGGGGCCGCCTCCGGCGCACCGCATTCGCCCTGGGCCTGCGGCTCGCTGCCCAGGAGGGTGCGGACCAGCGGGTGGGCGCAGAACAGGCCGTCGCGGACGCCGATCCCGTACTCCGCGGACAGCGCGGCGGCGAAGTGGGAGCTGTTCCAGCCGTCCACCACGAAGGAGATGACGCCGACGCGCGGGGCCTCGTCCCCGAAGAGGGACAGGACGCGGACCGCCGGGACCTCCGCCAGTCCCTCGCGGACCTTCGCGATGAGGTGGCGCTCGCGGGCGACGAGGCTGTCGAAGCCCGCCTCGGTCAGGGCCTTGCAGGCCGAGGCGATGGAGTAGACGCCGATGACGTTCGGGGAGCCGGCCTCGTGGCGGGCGGCCGTGGTGTGCCACTCGACGTCCACGCCGCCGTCCTCGCGCCGGGCCACCTTGCGGGAGGCACCGCCGCCCGCGAGGTAGGGCTCGGCCTGCTGCAGCCAGTCCGCGCGGCCGGCGAGCACGCCCGAGCCGAAGGGCGCGTAGAGCTTGTGTCCGGAGAAGGCGACCCAGTCCACGTCCAGGTCCTGGACCGAGACGGGGTGGTGCGGGGCCAACTGGGCGGCGTCCAGGACGATCCGCGCGCCGTGGGCGTGCGCGGCGGCGGCGAGTTCCTTCACCGGCCACAGTTCACCGGTGACGTTGGAGGCGCCGGTGACGCAGACCAGGGCCGGGCCGTACGGCTCCCGGCCGGCGAGGGCCCGCTCCAGGGTGGCCACGGCCTCGTCCGGGGTGCGCGGGGCGTTGAGGTAGGTGACCTGCGCGTTCGTCCAGGGCAGCAGCGAGGCGTGGTGCTCGGTCTCGAAGACGAAGACCTGGCAGTCGGCGGGGAGCACGGCGGCGAGCAGGTTCAGCGAGTCGGTGGTGGACCGGGTGAAGATCACCTGGTCGGCGGGGCGGCAGTCGAGGAACTCGGCGACCGTGACCCGGCTCTGCTCGAAGAGGTCGGTGGAGAGCCGCGAGAGGTACCCGGCGCCGCGGTGCACGCTGCCGTAGTACGGGGCGTAGGCGGCCACGTCGTCCCAGACCCGCTGGAGCGCCGGGGCGCTGGCCGCGTAGTCCAGGGCCGCGTAGGTGACCTCGCCGCCGGTGACGAGCGGGACGGTGACGTCCCGGCCGAGCACCGGCAGGGGCTCGGCACAGGCGGGGCCCTCGGCGGTGCCGGCGGAAGCGGTGGCGACGGAGGTGGCGGCGGCGGAGGTGGCGGCGGCGTTCAGGAATGCGGACATGGCGGTATCTCCCGGCAGGCAGGGCTGAATGGCTTCGGTGAGTCCGTACGCGGGTACGGCCGTGCGGCCGTCCGGGGTACGGGAGAGCCCTCGGGCCGGACCTGACGGTCGGCGGGGGTACACGGAAGTGACCCTGGTCCGAGGGGTGAAGTAGGGGCGGAGTCGCCCTATCGCATTCGCTTGCTCACGGAAAAAGCTCCTCGAGAAGACCAGGACCCCTGGTGTCGAGGGATCCGCGCTTGCCGTAGGCCTTGCTGCCTACGACCTGGTCATCACCCGGGGCACCCCGCCACGGAAGGAGGGTTGCCGGACAGCAAGCCGGGGCCTAAACGCTGTCACTCGTGACCTGGTCAGCATCCTGCCACATGATCCTCCGTGCGCAAGGCCCCGGTCCGCATGGCGGACCGGGGCCTTGGCTCGAAACGACCGGCCTCGGGTTCAGACGTTGCTGGCCGCCACCCAACGCTCCAGTGCCGCACGCGCCGCACCCGAGTCGATGGACTCCGCCGCGCGGGTGATGCCGGCGGCGAGCTGCTCCTCCAGCGTGCCCGTACCGGGGTCCAGGGCCACCAGGGCCGCCGCCGAGTTCAGCAGCACGGCGTCGCGGACCGGGCCGGTCTCGCCGGCCAGCAGACGGCGGGCCACGTCCGCGTTGTACGCGGGGTCGCCGCCGGCCAGCGCCGAGACGTCGACCAGGTCGATGCCGATGTCGCGCGGGTCGAAGACCTGCTCCGCCACCTTGCCGTCCCGGACCCACCACACCCGCGACGTTGCCGTCGTGGTCAGCTCGTCCAGTCCGTCGTCACCGCGGAAGACCAGCGCGGAGGAGCCCCGTTCGGCGAGCACGCCCGCGATGATCGGGGCCATCCGGGGGTCGGCCACGCCGGTCGCCTGGGCGCGTACCCGGGCCGGATTGGTGAGCGGGCCCAGCGCGTTGAAGAAGGTCCGGATGCCCAGTTCCTTGCGGGCCGCCGCCACGTGCCGCAGCGCCGGGTGGAACTTCACCGCGAAGCAGAAGGTGATGCCGGCCTCCTCCGCGACCTCGACGACCCGCGCCAGGCTGAGGTTGAGGTTCACCCCGAGCTTCTCCAGGACGTCCGAGGAGCCGCTCGCGGAGGAGGCGGCCCGGTTGCCGTGCTTGACGACCTTGGCGCCGGTTCCGGCCACCACGACCGCCGACATCGTCGAGATGTTCACCGTTTTGGCCCCGTCGCCGCCCGTGCCGACGATGTCCACCGTCCGGCCCGGCACCTCGATCAGGTTGGCGTGCTCGTACATCGCCCGTACGAGGCCGTTGATCTCCGCGACCGTCTCCCCCTTCGCCCGCAGCGCGACGGTGAAGCCGGCGATCTGGGCGTCGGTGGCCTCCCCGCGCATGATCCGGTCCATGGCCCAGGCGGTGTCCTCGGCACGCAGGTCCTGGCCGGTCAGCAGAGCGTCGAGGACGCCCGGCCAGCCACGAGCCGCCACGCTGTCGCCGCCTGCCGGGGTCACAACGTTCATGGTCCGCTCCTGCTGCTCGTCAAGGTTTCCACGTCGAATGGGAAGGGCTTCAGCCTATCCAGCCCGCAAGACGGCAAAGAGCCCCGTCCAGACACTGGACGGGGCTCTCGCCGTGGCGACACCAGGACTGACCTGAATCAGTCCCTCATTCGGTCGTGCAGGGGATCAGTGGTGGCCGTGGCCGGCCTGGATCTCCTTGTACTCCTCCACCGTGGGCTTCGGAATCTGGTTGTTCTCACCGTAGAAGCCCTTGCTGAGCTTCGCGCGCAGCTTCTCGGTGGCCTTCACCTTGCGCTCGACACCGTTCTCGTCGACCGTCGGGCCGATCTCGACCGGCTTGTACTGCTCGTGCGCGGTGAGGGTGTGCAGCGTGCCCTGCGGGAGCGGCTCGTGGACCTCGACGAACTCACCGTGCGGCAGACGCTTGATGATGCCGGTCTCGCGACCGTGCAGCACCTTGTCGTGGTCCCGGCGCTGGAGGCCGAGGCAGATCCGCTTGGTGACGATGAAGGCGAGGACCGGGACGACGAAGAAGCCGATCCGGACGAACCAGGTGATCGAGTTGATCGACAGGTGGAAGTACTGGGCGAACATGTCGTTGCCACCGCCGATGAGGAGCACGATGTACTCCGCGATCCAGGCGACACCGAAGGCCGTTCGGGTCGGGACGTTGCGCGGGCGGTCCAGGATGTGGTGCTCGCGCTTGTCCCCGGTGACCCAGGACTCGATGAACGGCCAGACGGCGATCGCACCCAGCACCAGCGGGAAGAGCAGCAGCGGGATGAACACGCCCAGGACGAGCGTGTGGCCCCACAGGTTGATCTCCCAGCCGGGCATGGCACGGATCAGGCCTTCCGGCATACCCATGTACCAGTCGGGCTGCGCACCGGTGGACACGTGGTCCGGGCGGTACGGGCCGAGCGCCCAGATCGGGTTGATCGTCGCGATGGCCGAGACGGCCGCGATGACACCGAAGACCAGGAAGAAGAAGCCTCCGGCCTTGGCCATGTAGACCGGCAGCAGCGGCATGCCGACGACGTTGTTGTTCGTCTTGCCGGGACCCGCGAACTGGGTGTGCTTGTGGTAGAAGACCAGGATCAGGTGGGCCACCAGCAGGCCCATCATGATGCCGGGCAGCAGCAGGATGTGCACCGAGTAGAACCGCGCGACGAAGTCGCCGCCCGGGAACTCCCCGCCGAACAGGAACATCGACAGGTACGTGCCGACGACCGGGACGGACAGGATGGCGCCCTGCATGAAGCGGACACCGGTACCCGAGAGCAGGTCGTCCGGCAGCGAGTAACCGGTGAAGCCGGTGAACATGCCGAGGACCAGCAGCAGGAAGCCGAAGATCCAGTTGACCTCACGCGGCTTGCGGAACGCACCGGTGAAGAAGACGCGCATCATGTGCACGACCATGGCCGCGACGAAGATCAGCGCCGCCCAGTGGTGGATCTGACGGATCAGCAGGCCACCGCGGACGTCGAAGCTGATGTCGAGCGTCGAGGCGAAGGCCTCGGACATCATGACGCCCTGCATCGGCACGTACGAGCCGTGGTACACGACCTCGTTCATGCTCGGGTGGAAGAACAGCGTCAGGTACACACCCGTGAGGATGATGATGATGAAGCTGTAGAGGCAGATCTCACCCAGCATGAAGGACCAGTGGTCCGGGAAGATCTTGCGCATGTTGGCCTTGGCCAGGCCGTAGATGCCCAGGCGGCCGTCCGCCCAGTCCGCTACGCGCTCGCCGGCCGGCGCTTTGCGCTCGTTGTTGTCGCTGGTGCTCATCCGCGCTCCCAGAATGCAGGACCGACGGGCTCTTCGAAGTCGCCGAGCGCTTCGAGGAAGCCTTCGTCATTCACGCCGATCCGCAGCTGCGGAAGCGCGTGACCGGCCGGGCCGAAGATGACACGGGCGCCGTCGGAGAGGTCGAAGGTGGACTGGTGGCACGGGCAGAGCACGTGGTGCGTCTGCTGCTCGTACAGGCTGATCGGGCAGCCGACGTGGGTGCAGATCTTGGAGTAGGCCACGATCCCGTCGTGGGACCACTCCAGCTCCTGCTTGTCCTTGATGTCGTCCGGCTGAATGCGGACGATCATCAGGGCGGCCTTGGCGATCTGGACCTGGAAGTCGTGCTGCTCCTCCTCCAGGCCTTCCGGCCTGGCGAAGGTCAGCGACCCGACGAGCACGTCCTCGGGACGCAGCGGCTCGTTCGTGTTGTCGTTGATGAGCAGCTTGCCCTTGGCCCATGCGGTCTTGCGCAGCTTCTGCTCGGGCAGCGGGCCGAGGTCGCGCATGATCATGACGGCGGAGAGCGGCAGCATCGCCAGCGCACCGAGCATCGTGTTGCGGATCAGGGGCCGGCGGCCGATGCCGGACTCGCTCGCGCCGTCGCGGAAGTCCTGCAGGACCTGAGCCTTGACCTCCGGCGGAGCGGCGATCTCGTGGCGCTCGGCGGCGACCTCCACGTCGGACATCAGGGTGCGGGCCCAGTGGACCGCGCCCGCGCCGATGCAGAAGAGGGCCGTGCCCAGCGTCATGCCCAGGGCGAAGTTGAGCGCGCTGACCTTCCCGATGGGGAAGATGTACACGATCTTCCCGACCGGGAAGATCACGTAGGACGCGATGAAGCCGATCGTGGCCAGCATCGACAGCGTGAACAGCATCGCGACGGTGCGCTCGGAGCGCTTCGCCGCCCGCTCGTCGATGTCCTGGATACGGGGCTTGTGGACCGGAAGGCCCGGGTCGGCGAACGGGTCGTCCGCGACCGCTACGGCACCGTGGTGCGCGTCGCCCTGCTCGCTCGGCAGGTGCTTCTCTTCGGGAATCTCTTGGCTACTCATGACTTCTTGGCCTTAGCGGTGTGGGCCGCGACCCAGACGGCGACAGCGATCAGCGCACCCAGGGCGAAGATCCAGCCGAACAGACCCTCGGAGACGGGGCCGAGGCCACCGAGCTTCAGGCCGCCAGGGCTGACCGACTTCTCGCCGTTCACGTTCTGGAGGTACGCGATGATGTCCTTCTTCTGCTGCTCCGGCATGGTCTGGTCCGGGAAGGAGGGCATGTTCTGCGGGCCGGTCTGCATGGCCTCGTAGATGTGCTTCGGGTCGACACCCTCAAGGTTCGGGGCGTACTTGCCGTTCGTCAGCGCGCCGCCCTCACCGGTGAAGTTGTGGCACTGCGCGCAGTTGTTGCGGAACAGCTCACCACCCCTGGCGATGTCGGCACCTGCCGGGTCGTACTGCTTTGCGGTCGGCGTGATCGGACCGGCGCCGAGGGACGCGATGTACGCCGCCAGCTGGTCGATCTGCGCCTGGGTGTAGACGGCGGGCTTCTTCGGCACCTGGGCGCCGGGCTGCTGGGCGGGCATGCGGCCCGTGCTCACCTGGAAGTCGACGGCCGCGGAGCCGACGCCGACCAGGCTCGGGCCGTCAGAGGAACCCTGACCGCCGGTTCCGTGGCAGCTTGCGCAACCCACGGCGTAGAGCTTCTTGCCCTCCTCGATGGCGAGGGACTGGGCGGTTTCATCGGCCTGCGCCTTGCCCGCGGGAGCAAAGGCGGCGTACAGCCCCCCAGTGGCCGCCAGCGCGAGGAGTAGAACGACGACCGCCGCCAGCGGATGGCGTCGTCGTGCGGAGAGCTTTTTCACGGATTACCCCGGTGTCAGGATCTTCTGCGTCGGTGTGTCTGGATGGAGTGCCGGGTCGGGCCCGGTGACGTGTTCGCTACTTGATCAGGTAGATCGTGGCGAAGAGGCCGATCCAGACGACATCGACGAAGTGCCAGTAGTAGGACACGACGATGGCCGACGTGGCCTGTTCGTGGGTGAACCTCTTGGCCGCGTACGTCCGGCCGAGGACCAGCAGGAAGGCGATGAGGCCACCCGTCACGTGCAGACCGTGGAAGCCGGTGGTCAGGTAGAAGACCGAGCCGTACGGACCGGACGAGAGGCTCATGCCCTCGTGCTTGACCAGCTCGGTGTACTCGAACACCTGGCCGCCAATGAAGATCGCACCCATGACGAACGTGATGATGAACCACGTCCGGAGCTTCTTCACATCACCGCGTTCGGCGGCGAATACGCCGAGCTGGCAGGTGAGCGAGGAAAGCACCAGGATCGTCGTGTTCGTCGCCGAGAAGGGCAGATTCAAGGCCGAAGCCTGCTCTGTCCAGTACTCGGGTCCTGTCACGGATCGCAGGGTGAAGTACATCGCGAAGAGGGCCGCGAAGAACATCAGCTCGGAACTCAACCAGATGATGGTTCCGACGCTGACGAGGTTCGGCCGGTTGACCGTCGGGTGCGCGTGCCCGGTATCTACTGTCGTTGCTGTCGCCACGACCGACATTATGTCGGTCGCTTATCCCGCCCTCACCCCGGGGGGTGCCGTTCGGAGTGTCAGCGGCGTGTGCAAGGCCCGAACGGCCCATCAGATGACCTCGGTGGGATGACCCGTGCACATGTCCGAACCGATGTTGACAGCGCAGCGGGAGGAGTAGCATCCCGCGCAACATCAACGTGATTCACGGGACACGTGGAGGAACGAAATGCGGGCGACTGCGCGGGTTCTGGTCTACAGCGACGACGCGGGCACCCGGGAGCAGGTGCGGCTGGCGGCCGGACGCCGGCCCGCCGCGGACCTGCCGCCGGTGGAGTTCGTGGAGTGCGCGACGCTGCCGGCGGTCCTGACGGAGCTGGACGCGGGCGGCATCGACGCCTGCGTGCTCGACGGCGAGGCGGTTCCGGCCGGGGGCATGGGCGTGTGCCGGCAGATCAAGGACGAGATCTTCCGGTGTCCGCCGGTGCTGCTGCTGATGGGGCGTCCCCAGGACGCCTGGCTGGCCACGTGGAGCCGCGCGGACGCCGCCGTGACCCTTCCGGTGGACCCGGTGGAGTTCGCGGACGCCCTGGCGGGCGTTCTGCGCTCCCGCCTCTCCTCCTCGGCCGCCTGACGGAGCGCCTGCGGGCCCGCGGCTTCCCCGCGGGCCCGCAGCGCGCTTCCGGTCACACAGTGGGCCGGAGGCGGGCCTGGTCCATCGGGTTGCGGCCTTCCTGGGTGCCCTTGAGGAGGGCGCTGCCCTGGCGCCAGTCCTTCCAGTCCATGTTCCAGTCGCCGAAGCCGTTGCCGAAGATGTCCATGTCGTCGCCGATGCTGTTGATCACCTGGACGATGTCGCCCTCGGTGATGTTCTCGTAGAACCAGGCGGCGTTGCCCGTGCTCATTCCGGTGCATCCGTGGCTGACGTTCTCGTAGCCCTGGGAGCCGACGGACCACGGCGCGGCGTGGACGTATTCACCACTCCAGGTGACGCGGGTGGCGTAGTAGACGGGCAGGTTGTAGTACTCGCTGCCGCCGATGCCGACGGTGTCGCCGCGCATCTGGACGAAGTACTGCTTGCCGAGGACCACCTTGACCCCGTTGCGGGTGGAGAAGCCGGGCTTCCCGGTGGTCACCGGGATGGTGTTGATCACTTCTCCGTTGCGCTTGAACGTCAGGTAGTGCGAGGCGGCGTCGGTGGTGACCTCGACCCGGTCCCCGATCTCCAGCTTCAGCGGCTTGGAGGCGACCCCGTGGAGTTCGTCCGTGATCCTGATGCCCTCCAGGTTGCTCCGTACGGAGACGGCGGAGTTGGCGGGCCAGTAGTCCTTCGGGCGGTAGTGCAGGTTCTTGTCGTCCACCCAGTGCCAGGCGCCCTCGACTCCGGGCGGGGCGTCGACGATCAGGCCCCGTTCCACGATCGCGCGGGCGGCCTTGTCCTTGACGGGCTCGCTGAGCTCGGCCGTGAGGGGCTGTCCGACGCCGTACTTGCCCTCCTCCGGGCCGAATTCGACCTTCAGGACCCCTTTCGACGGGGTCGTGTTGAAGGTGAGCGTGCGCTGCCCCGGAGCGCCGCGCTCGTCCTCGGTGCTCACGGTGACCGTGTAGCGGACTCCCGAGGCCATCGGGACCGTGCTGTGCCAGCGGTCTCCCTTGGCGCTCAGCTCGCCCGCCAGGCGGCGGCCGTGGGTGTCCACGGCCAGCACGTCGGTGATCCGGCCGCCGCCGGCCTTGGCGGTGATTTCGAGGGGTCGGTCGGGGTCCACGGGGCGGCTGCCGGCGGTCTGGTTGGAGGCGACCTGATCGCCCGCGTCGTACGGGCGGGCGGACAGCGGGTTCTTCTCGCCGGACCCGCATGCGGTGGCGCCGGCCCCGAGGGACGCGACCAGCAGGGAGCAGCTGAGTACCGTCCAAAGACGCGGTGAGTGGTTCATGGGGCCAACGCTATGAAGATATGACAATTACGGCGCGCGGGGTGACTGCAAACGAGGGGCCCGGACTCCTCCGAAGAGGTGTCCGGGCCCCAGGTGTTCGCGCGGCACGGCCGCGCGCGGGTGCTGCCTACTGGTTCGCGTTCTCACCGCGGTAGTACTCGTACACCCAGCCCCACAGGCCGATCAGGATGATCGGGGCCGAGAAGTACATGAGCCACCAGCCGAAGACGACGCCCATGAAGGCGAGCGCGCCACCGATGGCCAGCGAGAGCGGCTGCCAGCTGTGCGGGGAGAAGAAGCCCAGCTCGCCGGCCTCGTCGGCGACGTCGGCCTCCAGGTTGTCCTGGGCCATCTCGTCGACGCGCTTGGCCGTGAAGGCCAGGTAGTAGCCGATCATGACGCTCAGGCCGAAGGCCAGGAAGAGCGCGGTGGTACCGACGGGCTCCTTCGACCACACGCCGTACACGACGGCCATGACCAGGATGAAGAAGGAGAGCCAGAGGAACATCTTGCCCTGGATCTTCACTTGCCGGCCTCCTTGTCACCGGTGAGGGCCTTGGTGGCGCCGGCGGTGTGGTCCTCGAGGTGGTCGAGGGCCGCGATCTCGGGGTGGTGCAGGTCGAACGCCGGGGACTCGGAGCGGATCCGCGGCAGGGTGAGGAAGTTGTGCCGCGGCGGCGGGCAGGAGGTCGCCCACTCGAGCGAACGGCCGTAACCCCACGGGTCGTCGACCTCGATCTTCTTGCCGTACTTGGCGGTCTTCCAGACGTTGTACATGAACGGAAGCATCGACAGGCCGAGCAGGAACGAGCTGATCGTGGAGATCGTGTTCAGCGTGGTGAAGCCGTCGGCCGCGAGGTAGTCCGCGTAACGACGCGGCATGCCCTCGGCGCCCAGCCAGTGCTGCACCAGGAACGTGCCGTGGAAGCCGATGAACAGCGTCCAGAAGGTGATCTTGCCGAGGCGCTCGTCCAGCATCTTGCCCGTGAACTTCGGCCACCAGAAGTGGAAGCCGGCGAACATCGCGAAGACCACGGTGCCGAAGACGACGTAGTGGAAGTGCGCGACGACGAAGTACGAGTCGGAGACGTGGAAGTCCATCGGGGGCGAGGCCAGGATGACGCCGGTCAGACCACCGAAGGTGAAGGTGACCAGGAAGCCGATCGTCCAGAGCATCGGGGTCTCGAAGGACAGCGAGCCCTTCCACATGGTGCCGATCCAGTTGAAGAACTTCACACCGGTCGGTACCGCGATCAGGAAGGTCATGAAGGAGAAGAACGGCAGCAGCACACCGCCGGTGACGTACATGTGGTGGGCCCACACGGTCACCGAGAGGCCGGCGATCGCGATCGTCGCGGCGATCAGACCGATGTAACCGAACATCGGCTTGCGCGAGAAGACCGGAATGATCTCGGAAACGATTCCGAAGAACGGCAGCGCGATGATGTACACCTCTGGGTGTCCGAAGAACCAGAAGAGGTGTTGCCACAGCAATGCGCCGCCGTTCGCGGCATCGAACACGTGCGAACCGAACTTGCGGTCGGCCTCCAGCGCGAAGAGCGCGGCGGCCAGTACCGGGAAGGCGAGCAGGACCAGGACACCGGTCAGCAGCACGTTCCAGGTGAAGATCGGCATGCGGAACATCGTCATGCCCGGAGCGCGCATGCAGATGATCGTGGTGATGAAGTTGACCGAGCCGAGGATCGTGCCGAAGCCGGAGAAGGCCAGACCCATGATCCACATGTCGGCGCCGATGCCCGGCGAGCGGACCGCGTCCGACAGCGGGGAGTAGGCGAACCAGCCGAAGTCGGCGGCGCCGTTCGGCGTCACGAAGCCGGCCACCGCGATGGTCGAACCGAAGAGGTACAGCCAGTACGCGAACATGTTCAGCCGCGGGAACGCCACGTCAGGCGCGCCGATCTGCAGCGGCATGATCCAGTTCGCGAAGCCCGCGAACAGCGGGGTCGCGAACATCAGCAGCATGATCGTGCCATGCATGGTGAACGCCTGGTTGAACTGCTCGTTCGACATGATCTGCGTACCCGGACGGGCCAGCTCGGCGCGCATGAAGAGCGCCAGGAGGCCGCCGATGATGAAGAACACGAACGACGTGACCAGGTACATCGTGCCGATGGTCTTGTGGTCGGTGGTGGTGAGCCACTTCACGACCACGTTGCCCGGCTGCTTGCGCCGTACCGGCAGCTCGTTCTCGTACGAGTCAGCTGCGGCGGCACCCTGGGATTCGTTGAGGATGCTCACAGTTTGTTCACTTCCGCATTCCGGGCCGGGTCGGTCTGCTGGATGCCGGCGGGCAGGAAGCCGGTCTGGCCCTTCTCGGCCAGCTCCTTCAGGTACGCCTGGTACTTCTCGGGCGAGACCACCTTGACGTTGAAGAGCATCCGGGAGTGGTCGACGCCGCAGAGCTCGGCGCACTTGCCCATGAAGGTGCCCTCTTGGCTCGGGGTGACCTCGAAGACGTTGGTGTGGCCCGGGATGACGTCCTGCTTGAACAGGAAGGGGACCACCCAGAAGGAGTGGATGACGTCGTTGGACGACAGGATGAAGCGGACCTTCTCACCCTTGGGCAGGACCAGGGTCGGACCCGGGTTGCCCGTCTGGGGGTTCTTGTCGCCTGGGACGCCCTTCTCGTAGACGCCCTCGGCACCCGCCGGGAAGGCCTTCGTGAAGCGGTCCGGGATCGAGGCGAGCTCCTTGGGAACCTCGCCCGTCTTCGGGGTCGCCGCGTCGCCGTCGACGTTCTCGACGTAGTTGAAGCCCCAGCTCCACTGGAAGCCGATCACGTTGATCGTGTGCGCCGGCTTGGAGAGGGCGAGCAGCTTCGACTCGTCACGCGCGGTGAAGTAGAAGAGCACCGAGACGATGATGAGCGGGACCACGGTGTACAGCGCCTCGATGGGCATGTTGTACCGGGTCTGCGGGGGGACCTCCACCTTCGTCCGGCTGCGCCGGTGGAAGATGACGCTCCAGATGATCAGGCCCCAGACCAGGATGCCCGTGACGAGCGCGGCCGCCCAGGATCCCTGCCACAGGGAGAGGATGCGCGGCGCCTCCTCGGTTACCGGAGTCGGCATTCCGAGGCGGGGGAAGTCTTTCCATGTATACGAGCAACCAGTGGCGGTCGCCAGGACCACGCCCGCAGTCAGCGCCTGCAGCAGCTTCCGCCGCATCGGGCGCCGCGGCGAGCGGTCGGAGCCGTAGGGACTCACGTAGCGCCTTCCCGAGAGTCTCGGCCCGCGCGGCCGGCCGCGGCCGTGTTCGGGTCGGTCGCCGGCCCTGACGCAGGCAGGGGTTTGGATGTTTATGCGGACCAAACCCTACTGGACGCTATTTGGGGTCGCGCGGGGAGGGTGCCCAACGCGCCGCTACAGCCCCCGAAGGGATGGATCCGCCGTCCGGGGGACGGTGCGGACGGCCCTGAATGGCGGACTCCGGGGCACAACTGACGCCCCCTGACCTCGGACGCTACCGGACTCGCCGCCTTGCCTTACGGTGGCCGGATGCCGTACTTCGACAGCGCGTCCGCCGCTCCCCTGCACCCCGTGGCCCGGCAGGCGCTGCAGGCCTCCCTGGACGAGGGCTGGGCCGATCCGGCCAGGCTGTACCGGGAGGGCAGGCGCGCCCGGCTGCTGCTGGACGCGGCGCGGGAGGCCGCGGCGGAATCGGTGGGATGCCGCCCCGACGAGCTCGTGTTCACTCCTTCGGGGACGCACGCGGTTCACACGGGGGTGGCGGGGGTCCTCGCGGGGCGCCGGCGCGTCGGAGGCCATCTGGCCATGTCCGCCGTCGAACACAGTTCCGTACTCCACGCGGCGGCGGCGCACGAGGCGCAGGGCGGGACGGTGACCGAGGTCCCGGTGGACCGGTCGGGCGCGGTGACCGCGGCCGGGTACGCGGACGCGCTGCTCCCGACGACCGCCCTCGCCTGCCTCCAGTCGGCCAATCACGAGGTGGGCACGGTCCAGCCGGTGGCGGAGGTGGCCGAAGTCTGCGCGGCGGCCGGGGTGCCGCTGCTGGTGGACGCGGCGCAGTCGCTGGGCTGGGGTCCGGTGGAGGGCGCCTGGTCGGTCCTGGCCGCGAGCGCCCACAAGTGGGGCGGCCCGCCCGGGGTCGGCCTGCTGGCCGTCCGCAAGGGGGTCCGCTTCGCCCCCCAACACCCTTCCGACGAAAGGGAGTCGGGGCGCTCACCCGGGTTCGCGAACCTCCCCGCGGTCGTGGCGGCGGCGGCGTCCCTGCGGGCCGTACGGGCCGAGGCCGAGGCGGAGGCGGCCCGGCTGCGGATCCTGGTGGACCGGATCCGGCGGCGGGTGGTGCGGCTGGTCCCGGACGTGGAGGTGGTCGGCGACCCGGACCGGCGGCTGCCGCACCTGGTCACCTTCTCCTGCCTGTACGTCGACGGGGAGGCGCTGCTGCACGAGCTGGACCGGGCGGGCTTCTCGGTCTCCTCGGGCTCCTCGTGCACGAGCTCCACGCTGACCCCCAGTCACGTGCTGCGAGCGATGGGCGTGCTGTCGGAGGGGAACGTTCGGGTGTCCCTGCCGCCGGGGACCACGGCGGAGGAGGTCAACGCGTTCCTCGAGGTGCTGCCGGGTGTGGTGGCGGACGTTCGGGAGCGGCTCGGCGTCTCGCAACCGCCGGCGGTGCAGCCGGTGGCGGACTTCCTGGAGCTCGACGCGCTCGGCCTGCGGTGCCCGCAGCCGGTGATCGAACTGGCCCGGGCCATCTTCCGGGTCCCGGTGGGCGGCACGGTCACGGTCGTCTCCGACGACGAGGTGGCCCGGCTGGACATTCCGGCGTGGTGCGCGATGCGGGGGCACGAGTACGTGGGCGAAACCCCCCGCGACACCGGTTCCGCCTACACGGTCCGCCGCCTGCTGTAACTCGGGGCCGCCCAGACCCGCGCCTGGATGTTCCAGCCTGGCCAACACCAGCCCCGTCGGCGTTCGAGGCGCGGGGGTCCGGGTGCGGCGCCCCCGGCGGCGGCGCCGCACCCGGCACCGGGCAGGACCACCGGCTCCGCCGGCGCACCGGGCTCCGCCCGGACCCTCCCCCGGACTCCGTCCGGGGGGAACCCCCACTCAAACGCCGGCGAGGCCGGAAGGTGGCGGCGGAGTCCAGGCGGCGGCAGCGCAGGCCCGGGTCAGGCCAGGGGTCAGGCCAGGTGGGCGCGGACTTCGGCGGCGGCCTCTTCGCCGTAGGCCTTCGTGAAGCGCTCCATGAAGTGGGCCCGGGCCAGGGTGTACTCCTGGGTGCCGAGCGTCTCGATGACCAGCGTCGCGAGCATGCAGCCCAGCTGCGCCGCCCGCTCCAGGCCCACGCCCCAGGCCAGCCCCGTGAGGAACCCGGCGCGGAACGCGTCGCCGACGCCCGTCGGGTCGACCTTCGCGGTCTCCTCCGGGCAGCCGACCACGATCGGGGCCTCGCCGACCCGCTCGATCCTGACGCCGTTGGAGCCCAGCGTGGTCACCCGCGTGCCGACCTTCGCGAGGATCTCCGCGTCGGTCCAGCCCGACTTCGACTCGATGAGGCCCTTCTCGTACTCGTTCGAGAAGAGGAACGTCGCGCCCTCCATCAGGGTGCGGATGTTGTCGCCGTCCATGCGGGCGATCTGCTGCGAGAAGTCGGCGGCGAAGGGGATCCCCCGCGTCCGGCACTCCTCCGTGTGGCGCAGCATCGCCTCGGGGTCGTCCGCGCCGATCAGGACCAGGTCCAGCCCGCCCACCCGGTCGGCCACGGCCTTCAGCTCGATCAGCCGGGCCTCGCTCATCGCGCCGGTGTAGAAGGAGCCGATCTGGTTGTGGTCGGCGTCCGTGGTGCACACGAAGCGCGCGGTGTGCAGCACCTCGGAGATGCGGACGGAGTCGGTGTCGACGCCGTGCCGGTCCAGCCAGGCGCGGTACTCGTCGAAGTCGGAGCCGGCGGCTCCGACCAGGATCGGGCGGCTGCCGAGCTGCCCCATGCCGAAGCAGATGTTCGGGCCCACGCCGCCCCGTCGCACGTCGAGGTTGTCGACGAGGAAGGAGAGGGAGACCGTGTGCAGCTGGTCGGCGACCAGCTGGTCGGCGAAACGGCCGGGGAAGGTCATGAGGTGGTCGGTGGCGATGGAGCCGGTGACTGCAATGCGCACGGCGTGGACGCTCCTGCTGAGGACGGCGAGGGACAGTCAAAACTACCCGGTAAGCGACCCCAGGCCGAACCCCAGAAACTACCCCTTAGTAGCTCTTTCTTCGCGAGAGCCCCGATGCCTACGGTGCCTTCATGACCTATACCGATGGTTACGGCTACGGCGAGTACACCGCGGACAAGCGCGGCACGGAAGCCCCCCGGGAGCCCGGCCTCGCCCGGCTGCTGGGCGACTGCGCCCGGATGGCCCCGCACTGGGCGGTCCCGGCGGACCCCCGGCCGGCCCGCGTGGCGCCCTCGCAGATCCACGGGATCAACGTCCCGTCGGCCTCGGCGCGGCTGATCGCCTCCACCGCGGCGTACGGGGACCAGTAGGAGGGCGGGGAACCGGTTGCGCCCCTGTTCCGTCACACCCGCATCAGACACGGCGGGACCGGAGAAGGAGCGATGCGGTGACCAGCGAACAACCCGACACATCACGCGGCACACGACGGCGGCCCGCCTGGGCCGTCGGCTCGATCGCGGCTGCGGTGCTGCTCGCGGGCGGCGGCACCGCGTACTGGGCGTCCACGGCCCACGGCGACGGCGGGCCGGGGCACCGTACGGGGGACAGCGCGGCTTCGGCGCCCCGTGACGCGGGAGATCCCTCGGGGCCGGGCATCGCGCCCGGGGAGCCCGATCCGTCCGGCGAGGGCGTGGTCTACCGGGCCGATGTGAAGCTTCCGGAGGGCCCGGCCTCCGCACCCGCCTTCGCCGCGTCGGGCGAGGTCACCTCGGCGGAGGTGGCCCGGCTCGCCGCGGCCCTCGGCATTCCGGGCGAGCCGCGGCTGGCCGGGGACGTCTGGCTGGCCGGGGAGGCCGCCGACGGTTCCGGTCCCCGGCTCACGGTGAGCCGTACGGCTCCGGGCACCTGGAACTTCGCCCGCTTCCAGGCGCCGACCAACGGCACCGGGGACGACTGCGTCCGCGGCAAGGACACCTGCGGTCCCGCGACCGTCCCGCAGGACGGCGGCGCGGTACCGGGCGCGGACAAGCCCGCGGCCTCGGCGAACCCGGTGTCCGAGGAGGCCGCCAAGGCCGCCGCGGCCCCCGTACTGGCCGCCGCGGGGCTGGACGGGGCGAAGCTCGACGCCCGGCTCGCCCAGGGTTCGGTGCGGGTGGTCAGCGCCGATCCGGTGCTCGGCGGGCTGCCCACGCAGGGCTGGTCCACGAAGGTGAGCGTGGCCGGCGACGGCTCGGTGGTCGGTGGCAGCGGCGAGCTGAAGGCCCCCGTCCGGGCGGCCGAGCAACCGGTGGTCGGGGCCGTGGAGGCGCTGGCCGCACTGAACGCGAAGTCGGGCGGCCGGGAGGGCACCGGCCCCGATCCCAGCGGCTGCGCCACGGCGGTCCCGCTGGCGCCGGACGCCCCGGTGGCGGCCACCGACACGGTGCCGTGCAACCCGGAGCCGCGACCCATGAAGCCCCCGCGGACGGAGACGGTCCAGGGCGCGGTGCTCGGGCTGGCCCCGGGCACGGTGAACGGCTCACGGGGCCTGGTCCCGGCCTGGCTCTTCGAGGTGGCGGGTCGCGGCGGCGCGCCCGCGCACACGGTGGCCCAGCCGGCCGCCGCCGAGCAGAGCACCCCCGGCCCGAAGGACGGTCGTACCGTCCCCGGATTCTCGTACGCGGAAGCCGACCGGAAACTGACCGTGAACTTCTGGGGCAGCGTGTGCAGCACCTACGCCCTGGAGGCGCGGGAGTCGGCCGAATCGGTCCTGGTGAAGATCACGGACACCCCGAACAAGCCGGGTCAGGCCTGCATCATGCTCGCGGAGGAGAGGTCCCTGACGGCCACGCTGGCGCAGCCGCTGGGCGACCGGAAGGTGCTCGACGCGACCACGGGCAAGCCGCTCCCCCGGCAGTAGGAGCGGGTGCCCGGTCCCCGGGCATGCGGCGAGGGCCCGCCTCCGGTCGGTGCGACCGGAGGCGGGCCCTCGTCGTGGGGACGTGCGGAGCGTCCGGGCTCAGCTGAACGAGTCGCCGCAGGCGCAGGAGCCCGTGGCGTTCGGGTTGTCGATCGTGAAGCCCTGCTTCTCGATGGTGTCGACGAAGTCGATGGACGCGCCGTGGAGGTACGGGGAGCTCATCCGGTCCGTGACGACCTTCACACCGTCGAAGTCCTTCACGACGTCGCCGTCGAGGGAGCGCTCGTCGAAGAAGAGCTGGTAGCGCAGGCCGGAGCAGCCACCGGGCTGGACGGCGACGCGCAGCGCCAGGTCATCGCGGCCTTCCTGCTCCAGCAGGGTCCTGACCTTTTCGGCGGCGGCGTCGGACAGGAGGATGCCGTCGCTCACGGTGGTCTTGTCGTCCTGTACGGACATCTGCATTCACTCCCGAAGTGGGCGGCTCCCCGCCGGAGACGGGGAAACGTCGGACTCTTGCCGTCGGTGGCAACGAGCGGGACCGCGGATTCATTCCGGGACCCGACGCTTGTTTCAGATATTCCATGCTCGCACACCGCGCGCGGGGCGGGGCCGAAGGATCGAGGGCTGATGCGTCACATTGACACTATGGGCATCGTCAAACTGACGTGAAGCGGTTATGATAGATAACGTCAAGTAGACGAGAAGTCGAAGCGATGATCCAGAAGTCCCTTGTCGCAGAACAGAAAGGGTGCGTGTCGTGACCACCGCCCAGCCGTTGGACGTCCAGCCGACGCCCCTTGCCCTGCTGCTGCTCGGCCGCGAGGCCGACCCCAAGAGCGAGCGCGGGGTGGAGTGCCCCGGCGACCTGCCCTCGCCCTCGGACCCGAACCTCGTGGAGCGTGCCCGCGCCGCCAAGGAGAAGCTCGGGGACAAGGTCTTCATCCTGGGCCACCACTACCAGCGTGACGAGGTCATCGAATTCGCCGACGTCACCGGCGACTCCTTCAAGCTGGCCAAGGACGCGGCCGCCAAGCCGGAGGCCGAGTACATCGTCTTCTGCGGCGTGCACTTCATGGCCGAGTCCGCGGACATCCTTACCTCGGACGACCAGAAGGTGGTCCTGCCGGACCTGGCCGCCGGCTGCTCGATGGCCGACATGGCCACCGCCGAGCAGGTCGCCGAGTGCTGGGACGTGCTGACCGAGGCCGGCATAGCCGGTGCGACGGTTCCCGTCTCGTACATGAACTCCTCCGCCGACATCAAGGCCTTCACCGGCAAGCACGGCGGCACGATCTGCACCTCGTCCAACGCGAAGAAGGCCCTGGAGTGGGCCTTCGAGCAGGGCGAGAAGGTGCTCTTCCTCCCGGACCAGCACCTGGGCCGCAACACCGCCGTCCGCGACATGGGCATGTCCCTGGACGACTGCGTGCTCTACAACCCGCACAAGCCGAACGGCGGCCTGACCGCCGAGCAGCTGCGCAACGCGAAGATGATCCTGTGGCGCGGGCACTGCTCCGTGCACGGCCGGTTCTCGGTCGACTCGGTCAACGACGTCCGCGCCCGGATCCCCGGCGTGAACGTCCTGGTCCACCCCGAGTGCAAGCACGAGGTCGTGGCGGCCGCGGACTACGTCGGCTCGACGGAGTACATCATCAAGGCGCTGGAGGCGGCCCCGGCCGGCTCCAAGTGGGCCATCGGCACCGAGCTGAACCTGGTCCGCCGCCTGGCGAACCGTTTCGCCGCGGAGGACAAGGAGGTCGTCTTCCTCGACAAGACGGTCTGCTTCTGCTCGACGATGAACCGCATCGACCTCCCGCACCTGGTGTGGACCCTGGAGTCCCTGGCCGAGGGCACCCTCGTCAACCAGATCCAGGTCGACAAGGAGACGGAGAGCTTCGCGAAGCTCGCCCTGGAACGCATGCTGGCCCTCCCGTAGGGAAGACCGGTACGGCTCCGGCGCGCAGATGCCCGAAGGGGCGGCTCCCGCACGGGAGCCGCCCCTTCGGGCATTCGGTCGGGCGGGCCGGGTGATCCGGCCCGCCCGGCCCGGTCAGACGTTGGCCGGCGCCTCCTCCTCGCTGGGGGCAACCACCCTCAGCTTGGCCTCGCCGCGCGCCGAGCGCTTGGCGCGGCGGCGCTCCTTGCGGAGCTCGACCATCGTGTAGAGGGTCGGCACCAGGAGCAGCGTCAGCAGGGTCGAGCTGACCAGGCCGCCGATCACCACGACCGCGAGCGGCTGCGAGATGAAGCCGCCCTCGCCGGTGACGCCCAGCGCCATCGGGAGCAGCGCGAAGATCGTCGCCAGGGCCGTCATCAGGATCGGGCGCAGACGGTGCCGGCCGCCCTCGATGACCGCTTCGACGACGCCCAGGCCCTGGGCGCGGTACTGGTTGACCAGGTCGATCAGGACGATCGCGTTGGTCACCACGATGCCGATGAGCATCAGCATGCCGATCATCGCCGGGACGCCCATCGGGGTGCCGGTGACGAGGAGCAGGCCGAGTGCGCCGGTCGCCGCGAACGGGATGGAGACCAGCAGGATCAGCGGCTGGATCAGCGAGCGGAAGGTCGCGACCAGCAGCATGAACACGATCGCGATGGCCGCGAGCATGGCCAGGGCGAGCGAGCCGAAGGCCTCGTCCTGGTCCTCGGAGACGCCGCCGATGGAGGCGGTGGCGCCCTCGGGCAGGTCCAGGGCCTTGAGCTTCGTCTGGAGCTCGGCGCTGACCGCGCCCGTGTTGTCGCCCTGCGGCCTCGCGGTGACGGTCGCGGCGCGGGCGCCGTCGATCCGGGTCATCGCGACCGGGCCGGGGACCTCCTTGACCTCGGCGATGTCGCCGAGCTTGACCGGGCCGACCGGGAGCGCCTGCAGTTCGGCCAGTGTGGTGGCCGGCTGCGCGGACTTGATGACGATGTCCCGCTCGGTGTCGTCCAGGACGGCCTTGCCCGCCGGGTTGCCCCGTACGGCCTGCGCGACGATCGCACCGAGGGCGGCCTGGTTCAGACCCGCCTCCGCGGCCTTGGGGGTGGCGGTCACCGAGATGCGGGGCACGGACTGGGACAGGTCGCTCTGCACGTCGGTGACGTTGTCCAGCTTGGCCACCTCGGCGCGGACCTGCTCGGCGGCCTTGGCGAGCACCTCGCCGTCGCCGGCCTTGACGACCACGCTGAGGTTCTGGCTGCCGAAGGCGTCGCCCGCCGAGATCCGGGTGTCGCCGATGCCGTCAAGCCCGGCCAGCTCGTCCTCGATCTGCTTCTTCACGGCCTCCCCGTCGCCCGCGTCCTTCAGCGAGACCTGGTACGAGGCCTGGTTGGAGCCCGTGCCGCCGCCGAAGGCCGCGAGGAAGCCGGAGGAGCCGACGGTGACCTGGTAGCTCTTGACGCCCTCGACCGAGGCCAGCACCTTCTCGATCTTGCGGGTCGCCTCGTCGGAGGCGGCCAGCGAGGTGCCGGGGGCGAGCTCCTGCTTGACCGTCAGGACTTCCTGCTCGCCCTGGTCGAAGAAGTTGGTCTTCAGCATCGGGGTCATCCCGAAGGTGCCGAGCAGGACGACGACGGCGATGGCCACACTGGTCAGGCGGCGCCGGGTGGCGAAGCCGAGGACCCGTACGTAGAAGCGCTGCAGGCGGCTGCGCGCCTCCTTCTCCTCGGCTTCGCGCCGGGCCTTCGCCGCGCTCTCGGCGTCCCCGGCCGTGACGCCCTTGGGCGCGCTGAGGAACCAGTACGAGAGCACCGGAACGACCGTCAGCGAGACGAGCAGCGAGGCCAGCAGGGCCGCGGTGACGGTGAGCGAGAAGGAGCCGAAGAGCTCGCCGATCATGCCGCCGACGAGGCCGATCGGCAGGAAGACGGCGACGGTGGTGAGCGTGGAGGAGGTGACCGCGCCGGCGACCTCCTTGACCGCGGTGATGATGGCGGCCTCGCGCTCCTCGCCGTAGCCGAGGTGGCGCTTGATGTTCTCCAGGACCACGATCGAGTCGTCGACGACGCGGCCGATGGCGATGGTGAGGGCGCCCAGGGTCAGCATGTTGAGCGACAGGTCGCGGGTCCACAGCACGATGAGCGCGAGGACCACGGACAGCGGGATGGAGACCGCGGTGACCAGCGTCGAGCGCAGCGAGGCCAGGAACACCAGGATCACGATCACCGCGAAGAGCAGGCCGAGCAGGCCCTCGGTGGTGAGGCTGGAGATGGACTTGGCGACGGCCGGGCCCTGGTCGCTGACGACCGTCAGGTCGGCGCCGGCGCCGAGGGTGGAACGCAGCTCGGGGAGCTTGTCCTTGACGGCGTCGGAGATGGCGACGGCGCTGCCGTCCTTGTCCATGGTGAGGACGAGGGCGAGGCTGGGCTTGCCGTTGGTGCGGGTGATGGAGTCGGCCTTGGCCGCCTCCTGCTTCACGGTGGCGACGTCGCCGAGGCGGACGGCCGGCTTGCCGGGTCCGGGGCTCAGGCGCAGGTCCTCCACCTGGGCGAGGGAGGTGTAT
This sequence comes from Streptomyces sp. MB09-01, assembly GCF_033794505.1. Lineage (NCBI taxonomy): Bacteria > Bacillati > Actinomycetota > Actinomycetes > Kitasatosporales > Streptomycetaceae > Streptomyces > Streptomyces sp. MB09-01. Next base: position 59,370 of record NZ_JARAYQ010000005.1, read on the forward strand.
CCGGCGCCCACCCGTACGGTGCGGTTCTTGCCCGCCTCGTCGAAGGAGCCGGCGGGGACGGCCGCGCCGCCCGCCTGGAGGCCCTGGGCGAGCGCGGCGCCGTCGAGACCGGCGGCCGCGAGCTTGGCCTCGTCGGGGGTGACGGTGACCTGGAGGTCCTGGACGCCGTCGACGCTGACCTGGCCGACGCCGTCGATGTCCGACAGGACGGGTACGACGGACCGTTCCAGCTGGTCGGCGAGCGCCTGCTGGTCCTTGTCGGAGGTGACGGCGAGGATGACGGTCGGGATGTCGTCGGTGGAACCGGCCACCACCTGCGGGTCCACCTCGGCGGGCAGCCGGACGCGGGCCCGGTTGACGGCCTGCTGGACGTCGGCGACGAGCTGCTTGGTGCCGCTGTCGCCGTAGTCGAAGGTGGCCATGATGAGGGCGTTGCCCTCGCTGGCGGTGGAGGTGATGCCGGTGATGCCGTCGACGCCCTTGAGCATGGCCTCGATCGGTTCGACGACCTGCTTCTCCACCACGTCGGGCGAGGCGCCCTGGTACGGCGCGAGCACGGACACCATCGGCAGTTCGATGGAGGGGAGCAGCTGCTGCTTGAGCTGCGGGATGGCTATGGCGCCGAAGAGGAGCGCCACGATCGACACGAGGCCGACCAACGCTCTTTGGGCAAGGCTGAAGCGGGACAGCCACGACATGGGTATGAGATCTCTCTGCAGTGACGAACGCGAGGGCATTCCCACCCTGTCCCATGGCGCGGGGGCGTTGCGTCGCTCGCAGGTGCCGTCCTTATGTGCGGCATACCGCGTCCGCAGTACACCGCAGTACTGCGGTGCTACTCCGTGGACTCCGCGCGCGGCCGGACCAGTCCCGATTCGTAGGCAATGACCACCAATTGCGCCCGGTCGCGGGCGCCGAGCTTGGCCATGGCCCGGTTCACGTGGGTCTTGACGGTGAGCGGGCTGACCTCCAGCCGTCCGGCGATCTCGTCGTTGGACAGCCCTGCCGCTACGTGTACGAGGACCTCGCGCTCCCGGACGGTCAGCGCGGCGAGCCGCTGCGCGTGCATCCCGGCGGAGGCTCCGCCGGCGGCCGGGTCGGCGCCGCCGCCCTGCGCGAGGAAGGTGGCGATGAGCCCTTTGGTGGCGGCCGGGGAGAGCAGCGCCTCGCCGGCGGCGGCCACGCGGATGGCGTTGAGCAGCTCCTCGGGCTCGGCGCCCTTGCCGAGGAAGCCGGAGGCGCCTGCCCGCAGGGCCGAGACCACGTACTCGTCGACCTCGAAGGTCGTCAGCATCACCACGCGCACGGCGGCGAGTTCCGGGTCGGCGCTGATCATGCGGGTGGCGGCGAGCCCGTCGGTACCGGGCATCCGGATGTCCATGAGCACGACGTCGGCGCGGGTGCGGCGGGCCAGTTCGAAGGCCTGCGCCCCGTCGGAGGCCTCCCCGACGACCTCCATGTCGGGCTCGGAATCGACCAGCACCTTGAAGGCGCTGCGCAGCAGTGCCTGGTCGTCGGCGAGCAGCACCCTGATGGGGGCGGCGGCGGGCAGGTCCGTCGGCGTGTCGTCCACGGGGTGAGCGTACGCGGGCCCGCCCGGGCCGGCCGCACGGGTCCCGTCGGACCGGACGACGCCCGGTCAGCCCAGGGCGAGGACGATCAGGGCGGTGGTCGCCGCGACCTCGGCCAGGGCGCCGAAGACGTCGCCGGTGACCCCGTCGAAGCGGCGTACGCAGCGGCGGAGCAGCAGCTGCGCGGCGAGCAGGGCCACCAGGACCGCCGCCGCCTGCCGGCCGGCGGCGGGGAGGCCCAGCGGGAGGGCGGCGGCCGCGGCCGCGGCGACGACGAGCACGGCGATCGCGGCGGCGACGGCGCGCGGGACCACCCCGGCGACGGCGGCGCCGAGCCCGCCGGGGCGGGCGGCCGGCACGCCTTCGCGGCAGGCCAGGGTCATGGCGAGGCGGGCCGTCACGGCGGCGACCACGGCGGCGAGTGCGCCGCGGATCCAGCTGTCGGCATAGACGTCTGACAGGGCCGCCACCTGCACGAGCATCACGATCACCAGGGTCACGACGCCGAAGGGGCCGATGTCGGACTGCTTCATGATGCGCAGGGCCTCGTCGGCCGGTTTGGCGCTGCCCAGGCCGTCCGCCGTGTCCGCGAGCCCGTCCAGGTGGAGCCCCCGGGTCAGCGCGGCCGGTACGGCGACGGTGACGGCCGCCGCGAGCAGCGGACCCCCGCCGAGCAGCAACAGGAGCAGTCCGGGCACGGCCGCGAGCACGCCCACGACCAGCCCGGCGAGCGGGGCGCAGGCCATCCCGGTGCGGGCGGCGGGGCGGTCCCAGCGGGTGATGCGGGCGGGCAGCACGGTGAGGGTGCCGAACGCGAAGCGGAGGCCGTCGGGGAACGAGGCGCGTTCCGGGGGCGGCATCAGGGGCGGGCCGTCGAACGAATCTGTCATCGGCGGGAACGCTACCTCTTCGGCGTGAGCGGTAAATTACCCATTACGTGCCAAATAGGGAGTCCGTGGGATGGGTCACTGGTGGTATCGGAACATCGTCGAACCGGGCAAGCTCCCCCTGCTGCTCGCTCTGGTCTCTTTCGTGATGTCGTTCCTGGTCACCCGTGTGATCACCCGGACGATCCGGGCCGGCCGGGGCCCGTTCAAGAACGTCACCCCGGGCGGTCTGCACATCCACCACGTCGTCCCCGGCGTGATCCTCGTGATCATCGGTGGCTTCGGCGCGGTCGGCGCCGGCCGGTACGGCTTCGGCGGGGCGCTCTCGGCCGTGATCTTCGGGCTGGGAGCGGGCCTGGTCCTGGACGAGTTCGCGCTGATCCTGCACCTCGACGACGTCTACTGGAGCGAGCAGGGGCGCAAGAGCGTGGAGATCGTGGTCGTGACGGCGGCGGTCGTGGCCCTCGTCCTGGGCGGGTTCGTGCCCTTCGGGGTGAACGACCTGACCCCCGAGGAGCGCCAGAGCCGCGGACTGGTCGCCATGAACGCGGCGGGCAACTTCTTCCTGGCCCTGATCGCCCTGTGGAAGGGCAAGGCGCGCACCGCGCTCTTCGGCGTGATCGTCCCCTTCGTGGCGCTGGTCGGGGCGATCCGGCTGGCCCGGCCCGGGTCCCCGTACGCGAAGAGGTTCTACGCGAACCGTCCGCGCGCCCGCGCCAAGGCGGGGCTGCGCGCCTTCCACCACGACCGGCGCTGGGCGCGGCCGCGCCGCAGGTTCGAGAACTTCATCGGCGGCACCCCCGACCCGGAGCGGACCGCCGTGTCCCTGGAGAAGCCGCCCCCGCCGTGACGCCGACGGGCCCTCCCCCGGAGGGAAGGGCCCGTCGTGCTGTCGGTGTGCCGTGTGCGGTACGTCCGCCCGGGAGCGGCGCGGACTCAGCCCGGGATCAGCCCGTCGTCGCTGAGCATCTCCCTGACCTCGTCGAGGCTCGCGTCGGCGCCGGGCAGGATCAGCTCGGACGGCTCCAGCGCGTCGTCCGGGAGCGGCTTGCCCAGCCGCCGTACCGCTTCGAGCAGGGCGCCCAGCGTGCGCCGGAAGCCCTCCGAGTCCCCGCTCTCCATCTCCGCGAGCAGTTCGTCGTCCAGCTTGTTGAGCTCGGCGAAGTGGCTGTCGGCCAGCTCCACCTGGCCTTCCCCCATGATGCGGACAATCATGACGGGCCCCGTCCTACTGCTTGTCGAACCGGTGCTGGGTCGGCGGCTGCTGGGCCTGGCCCGGGGCGCCGCCCTCGATGGCCTGCTGCTGCGCGGACGGTCCGCCCGCCAGCTCGGCCTTCATGCGCTGCAGCTCCAGCTCCACGTCCGTACCGCCCGACAGGCGGTCCAGCTCGGCCTGGATGTCGTCCTTGGAACCCAGCCCGCTCTGGTCGTCGAGCGCGCCGGAGGCCAGCAGCTCGTCGATCGCGCCGGCGCGGGCCTGCAGCTGGGCGGTCTTGTCCTCGGCCCGCTGGATGGCCAGGCCGACGTCGCTCATCTCCTCGGAGATGCCGGAGAAGGACTCCGCGATCCGGGTCTGCGCCTGGGCCGCGGTGTAGGTGGCCTTGATGGTCTCCTTCTTCGTGCGGAAGGCGTCCACCTTGGCCTGGAGCCGCTGGGCGGCGAGGGTCAGCTTCTCCTCCTCGCCCTGCAGGGTCTGGTGCTGCACCTCCAGGTCGCTGACCTGCTGCTGGAGCGAGGCGCGGCGGGACAGGGCCTCGCGGGCCAGGTCCTCGCGGCCGAGGGCGAGGGCCTTGCGGCCCTGGTCCTCCAGCTTGGCGGACTGCCCCTGGAGCTGGTTCAGCTGCAGCTCCAGGCGCTTGCGGGAGGTCGCCACGTCGGCGACTCCGCGGCGCACCTTCTGCAGCAGCTCCAGCTGCTTCTGGTACGAGTAGTCGAGGGTTTCGCGCGGGTCCTCGGCCCGGTCAAGGGCCTTGTTCGCCTTCGCGCGGAAGATCATCCCCATACGCTTCATGACACCGCTCATGGGCTTCGCGCGCCCCCTTCTAGACGGACTGTGCTCCAGGTCACCGACAGAACCCACAGTACGGGCCCTGTCTCCATTACCGCACTGTTCGAGTACGGATGCGCTCCTCCTCCAGGACGACTACACCCGCGCCCTGTCAGGCGTAAGGAGTAGGTGATCCCAGGAGAGGCGGCCACCGCACACACCGTGCAATGGGAAGACGCCCGCCGTTGCCGGATCGTTCCCCACCGGGGTGGGGCCCGTGCCCACGACCACGTAGGCTTGGGTTTTGTGTTTGGTAGCCGCTCCTCCAAGGAAGAGAAGGCCGCCGCCACCGACAAGGTGAGCGCCGACCTCTCGCAGCCCCGTGACCCGCAGGCCCCGAAGGGCCGCCCTACGCCGAAGCGTGCTGTGGCCCAGTCGCAGCGCAAGGCCGTGGTGGCCTCGACCGGCAACCGCAAGGAGGATGCCAAGCGAGCCCGTGAGCGCCGCCGTGCCGAGATGGCCAAGCAGCGCGAGGCACTGGCCAGCGGCGACGAGCGTTACCTGCCCACCCGGGACAAGGGCCCCGTCCGCAAGTACGTCCGCGACTTCGTGGACTCCCGCTTCTCGGTCGCCGAGATGTTCCTGCCCCTGGCCGTGGTCATCCTCGTGCTCAGCATGGTCCGGCAGCCCACGATCCAGAACGTCGCGCTGCTGCTGTGGCTCGGCGTGATCGCCCTGATCATCGTCGACTCCATCGGCCTGGTGTTCCGCCTGCGCAAGGCGCTGAACGAGCGCTTCCCGAACGAGCCGCGCCGCGGCGCGGTCGCGTACGGCCTCATGCGCACCCTCCAGATGCGCCGGCTGCGCCTGCCGAAGCCGCAGGTCAAGCGCGGGGAACGGCCCTGAGCGGATTCTCCGAGGGCGCGCGGATCTGGCTCGAGGGCCTGGGCGGACTCCGCAACGCCGTCCGGCAGGAACTGGTGGGCCGGCAGGTCGACGAGCAGATCGCGCACCGCTTCCCGGTCGGGCAGCGGCTGCGCGTCCTCGACGTCGGCATGGGTCAGGGCACCCAGGCGCTGCGGCTGGCCCGGGCCGGGCACAAGGTGACGGGCCTGGAGAAGGACCCCGGCATGCTGGCCGTCGCCCGTGAGGCGCTGGCCGAGGAGCCCGCCGGGATCCGCGACCGCGTGCAGCTCATGGAGGGGGACGGGCGCGAGACCGGCGCCCACTTCCTGCCGGGCAGCTTCGACGTGGTGCTGTGCCACGGGGTGCTGATGTACGTGCCCGAGCCGGACGCCATGCTCGCCGGGCTGGCCCGGATGCTCGCCCCCGGCGGTCTGCTGTCCCTGCTGGTGCGCAACGGCGACGCGCTCGCCATGCGGCCCGGGCTGGACGGCGACTGGAAGGGCGCGCTGGACGCCTTCGACGGCACCGAATACACGAACCGGCTGGGCCTGGACGTACGTGCCGACCGGCTGGCCGGGCTCACGGCCACGCTGTCCGGGATCGGCGCGCCGCTGGGCGCCTGGTACGGCGTACGCGTCTTCACCGACGGCACCGAGGCGGGCGAGGTCCTGCCGCCCGACGAGGAGCTGGAGCGGCTGCTGGCCGCCGAGGATCGCGCGGGGCGGACCGACCCCTACCGCGGCGTCGCCGCGCTGCTGCACCTGTGCGGTGTACGGGGCTGACAGCCCGGACGCTGGCCTACCCGGCCCCGCCGGCGTTCGAGGAACGCCGGCGGCCCGGGTTGCCCGGCGGCTCCCGATCACAGCCGCCGGGCTCCTGCAGGGGTCAGGCCTCCAGGGCCGAGCGCAGGCTCATCGTGTAGAGCTCGGTCCCGCTGTCGTCGGACAGCTTCACCTGCTCGGTGCCGCCTTCCAGCAGGTCCTTCCAGTACTCACCGATCCAGGACTCCGCGTCCCCCTGCGTGGTGAACTCCTCGGGTACCACCGACGGGCTCGTCTCGGTGCCGTCGGCCGTCTCGAACCGCCACGTCCACGCCATGTCCGCCTCCGTTGCTCGTCCGCTGCTCGCACGCTTCTCGCCTTGAGTCTGCCCGCAGAGTAACCGGGCGCGCAGCAGTCTCGGCGACGCGGGAGGATCATCCTGTGGAACTCACTCTGCTCGGCACCGGCACACCCGAGGGCCTGCCCCGCCCCGGCTGCCCCTGTGCGGCCTGCGCGGTCTCCGTCGGCGGGCGCTCCCGCGCCGCGACGGCCGTCCTGGTCGACGGGGCACTGCTCCTCGACCTGACCCCCGGTGCGGTGCTGGCCGGCGCCCGGGCCGGCCATTCGCTGGCCGGCGTGCGGCAGGTCCTGCTGACCCACCCGCACGACGGACCCGCGGTCGAGCTGCCGCCCGGTCTGCCGGCCGCCGGGCGGGTCCCGGACGGGCGGGAGCTCGCGGTGATCTCCGGACACCGCGTGCGGGCCGTGCCGATGGACTCGCCGGGCACCGGGTACGAGGTGACCGGCCCGGACGGCGGCCGGATGCTGTACCTGCCGCCCGGCGGGGCGCCGGCGGGGACGAACGGAGCGGCGGGCCGGCGTCCGTACGACGTGGTCCTCGCCGATGTGCTGGGGCGGCCCGAGGCGCTCGCCCGGCTGCGGGCGAGCGGCGCCGTCGGCCCCGCCACGGACGTGATCGCCGTCCACCTGGACCACGACGTCGCACCGGGCCGGGAGCTGGAGCGCCGGTGCGCGGCCGCCGGCGCCCGGGCGGTGCCGGACGGGACCACCGTGACCGTCGGGGAGTACCGCGCCGTGCCGGAGCTGCCGCGCCGGACCCTGGTGCTGGGCGGGGCCCGTTCGGGCAAGTCCGTGGAGGCGGAGCGCCGGCTGGAGTCCTTCCCCGAGGTGGTCTACGTGGCCACGGGCGGCACCCGGGACGGGGACACGGAATGGGCGCAGCGGATCGGCCTGCACCGGGAGCGCCGGCCGGGGAGCTGGCGGACGGTGGAGACCTGTGAACTGGTTCCGCTGCTGGCCGATGCCGGGCCGCCGCTGCTGATCGACTGCCTGGCGCTGTGGCTGACGGACGCGATGGACCGGGCGGGGGCCTGGGACGACGCCGTCTGGGCCAAGGGCGGGCAGCACCAGCTCGGCGAGCGCACAGCCGAGCTGGTGGCGGCGGTGCGCGCGACCCGTCGCCACGCGGTGCTGGTCAGCAACGAGGTCGGCTCGGGCGTGGTCCCCGCGACCTCCTCGGGACGCCGCTTCCGCGACGAGCTGGGCCGCCTCAACGCGAGGGTCGCGGGCGAGTGCGAGCACGTGCTGCTGGTCGTCGCGGGCCAGGTGGACGTGCTCAAGGAACCGCCGGCGTGAACTGACGGCCTGTGCTGACGGCCTGTGCTGACGGCCTGTGCTGACGGCGTGAGCTGACGGGTGGTCTGCTGCCGCCGGGCGCCCCGCCCGTCCTCTTCGGCGTCCGTCCCGGCGCCCTGCGGCCGGGCCCGAACGGGCCTCCCTGGACCTGAACGCGGGGCCTTCGCCCAAGGCCTGAGGGTGTGCCTCACCGGCTGTACTCTCTGGCAGATGAGCACGCTGAATCTCGACGACTTCTCCGATCTGATCGAGCGCCCCGACGGGGGCGTCCGGCGTGATGCCGAGGAACGCCGTGAGCGCCTCGCCGTACCGCCCGGCGCGCTGGGCCGGCTGGACGAGCTCGCCGAGTGGCTCGCCGCCGCGCAGGGGCAGGTGCCGGTCAAGCCGATCGAGCGCCCCCGCGTGGTGCTGTTCGCCGCCGACCACGGGATCGCCGCAGCGGGCGTCTCCGCGCGGGCCGCCGCCACCGGCCACCAGCTGGTGCGGGCCGTACTGGACGGGACCAGCCCCGTCGCCATCCTGGCCGGCCGGCTCGGCGCCACGATACGGATCGTCGACGCCGGGCTGGACTGCGATCCCGGGCTGCTCCCCGCGGACGTGACCGGACACCGGGTCCGGCGCGGCAGCGGACGGATCGACGTGGAGGACGCGCTGACGGCCGAGGAGGCCGAGGCCGCGGTGCGGCTCGGGATGCGCATCGCCGACGAGGAGGCCGACTCCGGGACGGACCTGATCGTTCTCGGGGACCTCAGCGTCGGCGGGACCACCGTCGCCGCCACCCTCATCGCCGCCCTGTGCGGGACCGACGCCTCGGTGGTCACCGGCCGCGGCGGACTGCCCATCGACGACCTGGCCTGGATGCGCAAGTGCGCGGCGATCCGCGACGCGCTGCGCCGGGCCCGCCCGGTGCTCGGCGACCAGGTCGCGCTGCTGGCCGCGGTCGGCGGCCCGGACGTGGCCGCCATCACCGGTTTCCTGCTCCAGTGCGCGGTGCGCCGTACGCCGGTCATCCTCGACGGCGTCGTCTCGGCCGCCTGCGGACTGGTGGCCCAGCGCGCCGCGTTCCGGGCGCCCGACTGGTGGCTGGCCGGTCAGGCCAGCGGAGAACCGGGCCAGGCGAAGGCACTGGACCGGATGGCACTCAACCCTGTGCTCGACCACGGCGTCACAGTGGGCGAAGGTACCGGGGCATTGCTGGCTCTCCCCCTCGTCCAGGCGGCCGCCGCACTCGCGGCGGAACTGCCTGAGCGGGCGGCGGCGGAGCCGACGGAATGAGCCACCGGGGCCCGCGGTCCTGACCAGGCCGTGGTCCCCGACCGCCCAACCACGGACAGCGGCGCCCCATATGATCGCTTTTTATGGGAGAGGTCCGTTTGACCAGCGCAGAGACCGACCGCACCGCCTCACCGGCGACCGGTCCGTCATCCGGCAGGAAAGAGACCGGCGGCGACCCCGCCGGCAAGGCGGCGGGGGGCGGCCGGGAGGCCGGACGGGACCGGGAGGCCGGACGGGAATCGGGCCGGGGGACCCCCCGCTCACGGCGCGGCGCCGCGTTCGCGGTCTGGTACCTGCGCGCCGTCACCTTCGTCAACTTCCTCAGCGCGGTGTGGGTTTCGCTCGGGCAGGACCTGCGGCGCCACAACGTCGAGGACTTCTACACCCCGTACATGCTCACGGCGGGCTTCGCCTCCGGGCTCTTCACGCTGCTGCTCGCCGTCACCCTCGGCCGCCGCAAGCGCGCCTCCTGGATCCTCAACCTCGTCCTCAGCGGCCTCCTGGCGCTGCTGCTCGCCTACGCGCTCTACGCGTACGAGGAGATCCGCGAGCATCCGCAGAACTGGGTCTCCCTGGCCCTGACCGCCGCCTTCGCCGGCGCCCTGCTGGTGGGCCGCCGCGAGTTCTACGCCAAGGGCGACCGCTCCAACCCGGCGCTCGCCACCGCCGTCGCCGCCATCGGCCTGCTCGTCACCTCGCTGGTGGCGGCCCTGCTCGTCGGCGCCTCGAACAGCGCCCCGCACAGCTCCGAGGCCACCTTCCTTGCGCGCTGGAAGTACGGCGTGATGCGGCTGATCACCCTCGCCCCGGACGACCGGGCCTACGAGGCGATCACCACGCCCGGCTGGGTGGACGTCGTCATCAACGTCATGTCGATGCTGCTGCTGCTCGCCGTGCTCTTCGCCGCCTTCCGCTCGCGCCGCGCCGTCGACCCGATCAGCGAGGAGGACGAGGAGCGGCTGCGGGCCCTGCTGGCCCGCCAGGGCGACCGCGACTCGCTCGGCTACTTCGCGCTGCGCCGCGAGAAGTCCGTCATCTGGTCCCCCACGGGCAAGGCCGCCGTCACCTACCGCGTCGTCGGCGGCGTCTCACTGGCCTCGGGCGACCCGATCGGCGACCCCGAGGCCTGGCCCGGCGCCATCGACCCGTGGCTGGCCGAGGCCCGCGAGCACGGCTGGGTGCCGGCCGTGATGGGCGCGAGCGAGGAGGCCGGGCAGATCTACGCCCGACACGGCCTGGACGCGCTGGAGCTCGGTGACGAGGCGATCGTCGAGACCGCCGAGTTCACCCTGGAGGGCCGCGCCATGCGGACCGTCCGGCAGGCGTTCAACCGCGTCAAGCGGGCCGGGTACACGGTCCGCATCCGCCGCCACGCCGACATCCCGGCCGAGGAGATGGCCGAGCTGGTGCGCCGCGCCGACGACTGGCGCGACGGCGCGACCGAGCGCGGCTTCTCCATGGCGCTGGGTCGGCTGGGTGATCCCGCCGACGGCCAGTGCGTGATGCTGGAGTGCACCGACGGCAACGGCGAACTGCGGGCCGTGCTGTCCTTCGTGCCGTGGGGCCCCAAGGGCCTGTCCCTGGACCTGATGCGCCGTGACCGGGACTCCGAGAACGGCCTGATGGAGTTCATGGTCATCGAACTCCTCGAACGTTCCAAGGAGATCGGGGTCACCCAGGTCTCGCTGAACTTCGCGATGTTCCGGTCCGTCTTCGAGCGCGGGTCCCGGCTCGGCGCGGGTCCGGTGCTGCGGATGTGGCGCTCGCTGCTGAGCTTCTTCTCCCGCTGGTGGCAGATCGAGTCCCTCTACCGGGCCAACGCCAAATACCGGCCGATCTGGGAGCCGCGGTTCATGCTCTTCGAGAAGAGTTCGGACCTGCTGCGGATCGGTGTCGCGGCCGGACGGGCCGAAGGCTTCCTGGAGGCCCCCGGCCTTCCGAAGTGGCTGCACCGCAGACACCTGGAGACCCGCCGTTGACAGCGTGGAACGCCTCCCCACTCCGGCGGTTCGCCCACCGTGAGTGGGGGCCCCTGTTCCGGACCGTCCGGAACGCGCTCGTGCGCGACAGGTGGCGGGCGATCCCCATGACCATCGGCGCGGTCTGCCTGACCTCGCTCTTCCAGATCGTGCAGAACACCTCCTGGGGCTTCCAGCCGGTCCAGAACCTCGGGTCGGTCAAGGCGGCCGACCCGCTCTGGCTGGCCCTGTTGCGGACCCCGCTGTCACTGTTCGTCCCCGCCCTGGACCTGCCGGTGTGGGGGGCGCTCGCGCAGATCCTGCTCGTCTTCGGGATCTCGGAGATCTGCATCGGCTGGTGGCGCACGCTGCTGATCGGCTACGTCGCCACCCTCGCCGGGACCACGTACGCGCGGATCGGGCTCGCGCTGGGGCACGACCATCCCTTCGGCCTGCCCGTGTCCGACCGGATCGTCAACGACACCGGGCCCTCGGCCGCGGTGGTGGGGCTCGCCATCTACGTCTGCTGGCGCTACCGGGCGTACCTGACCGGCGCCCTCGTGATCCTGGCGATGATCGGCGAGGTGCTCGTCAAGGACAACCTGGCGGGCAAGGAGCACCTGGCGGCCATCGCAGCGGTCATGGCGGTGTGCGTGGTGCGGGCCCAGTGGTACCCGGTGCGCTCCCGCGCCGCCCTCGGGCAGCCACCGCCGCCCTGACCGGTGCGGGGCAGGCCGTACCGTATCGGGGTGACGACAGACCTCGGGCCGTTCGCCCCCACCCGGCAGTGGATGCGGGCCCATCCGCTCGCCACCGACGCCGTGCTGGCGTTCGGGGCGTTCACGGCCATGGTCGTCGGCTCCTTCGCCGATCCGCACGGGCCGCACGGGCCCACCTTCGGGACGCGCACCCCCGATCCGTTCTCGCTGCTGCTGATGCTGCTCGGCGCCGCGGCCCTGGTGTTCCGGCGCCGGCAGCCCCGCGCCGTCCTCGCCGTGACCTGCGGACTCTCGCTGCTGGAGCTGACCACCGGGGAGCCCCGGGCGCCCGTCGCGATGTGCACGGTGATCGCCCTGTACACGGTGGCCGCCCGCACCGACCGGCCCACGACCTGGCGGATCGGGCTGCTGACCATGGCGGGGCTGACGGGCGTGGCGATGCTCGCCGGACCGCTGCCCTGGTACGCGCAGGAGAACATCGGGATCTTCGCCTGGACGGGCATGGCCGCGGCCGCCGGCGACGCCGTGCGCAGCCGGCGGGCCTTCGTCGACGCCATCCGCGAGCGGGCCGAGCGCGCCGAGCGGACCCGCGACGAGGAGGCCAGGCGGCGGGTCGCCGAGGAACGGCTGCGGATCGCCCGGGACCTCCACGACGTGGTCGCCCATCACATCGCCCTGGTCAACGTGCAGGCGGGGGTGGCCGCGCACGTCATGGACAAGCGGCCGGACCAGGCCAAGGAGGCACTGGCCCACGTACGGGACGCCAGCCGGTCGGCGCTCAACGAGCTGCGGGCCACGGTGGGGCTGCTGCGGCAGTCCGGTGACCCGGAGGCGCCGACGGAGCCCGCGCCCGGGCTGGGCGTCCTGGAGGAGCTGGTGGACACCTTCCGGCACGCCGGGCTGCCGGTGAAGGTGATCGTCCAGCTGGAACCCGGGGCGGGACCGCTGCCGGCGGCGGTGGACCTGGCGGCGTACCGGGTGATCCAGGAGGCGCTGACCAACGTACGCAAGCACGCGGGCCCCGGGGCCCGGGCCGAGGTCAGCGTGGTCCGGGTGGGGCCCTCGGTGGAGGTGACCGTGCTGGACGACGGGGGCGCGGAGCCGTCCGCGTCCGCCGCGGAGCCGGGGGGCGGGCACGGGCTCCTCGGCATGCGCGAACGCACCGGCGCCCTGGGCGGCTCCTGCTTCGCCGGCCCCCGCTTCGGCGGCGGCTACCGCGTGCACGCCATCCTGCCGGTCTGACCTCCCTGGCTCCGCCTGCCCCCTTCCGCCCCGGCCGGGCCGAATCCTGCCTCGCCGGAGGGGCTGGTTGCACCCCGCCGAGGCAGGGACGTGCCGGCGGGCTACGGGCAGGGGCGGCGCCAGGCGTCCAAGTCGTAGTGCTTCTGCAGGGAGCTCAGTTTCAGTTCGCGCGAGCGGGCGCAGAAGCGGCTCGTGGGGAGTTCGTACTCCACGTGGAAGACGGCCTTGCCCGCTTCGATGAAGGGGGTCAGCTTCTCGCACTCTCGGTACTCCGCGCACTGCTCGTTCACCGCGAAGTCGAACGCGCCGACGAGCTCAGGGATCTGGTCCAGGTCGTTCTTGAGGCCGACCGACATCCCCCGGTCGTGCGCCAGCTTCGCGATCAGCCGGTTGTAGCGCAACTGGTCGTCGGCGGTGAGCGGGAAGCCGGACGTATTGCGGTAGGCGTCCATGTTGTCCGGCTCGACCGCGTCGAAGCCCTTGTCCCGGCACATGTCGAACCGTTTGGCCATCAGCGGTTCCAGCTCGGCCACCCGGCGGATGTCCAGCCAGCGTTCCCCCTCCCACCCGTTGCCCTTGCCCAGCAGGTCCTTCGGGAACGCCTCCGCGTCGGGGCGGAAGTCCTCCCAGGCTCCGGTGGAGAGGTAGCAGATGGTCTTGCGCCCGGCCTTCTTCAGCGCCGTGACCTGCTCCTTGGTGGTGGTGAACCCGTCGACGTCGTACACGGGCGCCTTCACCGAGGTGTCGAGCTTCCCGGTGAGCTGCCACTGCCAGCCGACGCCCGGCGGGGGCCGCCAGAGCTCCCCCGGTGCCTGGTCGGGCCACCGGTACGGCTCGTCCTCGCCGTCGTCCGGCGGCTCCGCGGTACAGGCGGCGAGCAGGAGCAGCGGCAGGAGCAGCAGGAGTCCGAGCCGTTTCATCCCGCCGCCTCCAGGGCGTACGGGAGGGTCCCCCACGGGTGTGCGCCGGTGCCGGGAACCGCGCAGTGCACGCCCGCCCGCCGCTCCTCGGCGAGTTCGGCGGCGGGCGCGCCCGGCGGGACCGCGTACACGAGGTGGCAGAACCGCTGGGCGGGATGGTCCGACGTCCAGGGCGGTACGGCGGCCGCGTCCCGGTAGGCGTCCCAGGGGCCCTCGAAGGTGACGAGCAGGTCCGCGAGTTCGGCGTAGCCGGGATGAGGGTGGACCCCGTGGTTGAGGACGAGCGTGCGGGCGCCCGCGGCCCGCGCCGCGACCGCGAGCCGCCCGTAGTGCGGGAGGAGTTCCGGGTCGGCGGAGGCCTGGTCGAGGAAGGCCCCGTCGGTGGCGTACCAGTCGCGGTGGCGCAGCAGGTCCTGCACCACCGCGGCGTGCGGGCGCCGCCCGTAGTCGGTGTCGGCGTACCCGAGGACGGGTACCCCGGCCTCGCGCAGGCGCTCGGCGACGAGGGCGAACCGCTCGTCGGGGGCGGCGCCCGGCCCGCTGTCGGGGTTGAGCACCACCGAGTGCAGCCGGCCGGCGGAGCGGATGAGCCGCTCCCAGGCCTCGGGCCGGTCGGCGGGGTGCTCGTAGAGGGGCACCAGCAGCATGGGGTCCTTCTTCTCCTGCGTCTCGTACGTCTCGTACATCATCGGTGGGCGGTGGCGCGGCCGAGGAGCAGACAGACCAGGGCCGCCAGGACGGCGGCGGCGGTGCCCGCCACCACCAGCTGGACGGCCCGGGGCTGGCCCAGTCCGGTCAGCAGGGCCAGGCTCTGGGCGACGGCGGCCGAGGCGCAGACCGCGGCGGCGGGCCGGACCGCTCCGAAGGACTGCAGGAGCAGCCCGGTCCACATCACCGCCCCGAGCAGCAGCAGGGTGGCGACGCGGACCACGGTGAGGCCGGGGGCGCCGGGCCACAGGAGGGTTCCGGCCAGGCCGAGGAGCAGCAGCACCGCCAGGTAGACGGCGAGGCACCGGGCCAGCGTGCCGAGCATCCGCTGCCGGAAGGCGCCGGGCGAGCGGGCTCCCTGGAGCCCGGAGAGGCTGCCGCTGCGGAAGCGGTGGAGCAGCCATTCGGCGGGGCCCATGCTGAGGGTGAGGGCCACCGCCGAGGGGGCGGCGACTGCTTCGGCGGGGCCGCCGGCGAGCACCTCCCCGAGGGCGGCGTACAGCACGAGCAGGCCGGTGCCGAGTCCGAAGACCCCGTACGGCACGGAGTCCCCGAGCCGGGGCCCGCGGGCCGCGAGTTCCTCCTCGGCGCCGCGCAGCATCTGCCAGCGCACGGGGCCCTTGCCGGGCCGGCGCACCGCCCAGCCGCGGATCCGGAGCACGGCGGCCCGCATGCCGTCGGCCAGCGGGAGTTCCCGTACAGCCAGGGTGCAGGCGGCCACCAGGGACACCGCGAGCAGGGTGACCCGTACCGGCACGGGCAGGTCGACGAAGAGCGCGAGGAGCGCCCCGACCGCCATCGGGCCGAGTGCGAGGAGCAGCACCCGTTCCCGGCCGAGGACGAGCAGGACGGTGGCGGCCCCGACGTAGAGGGCCTGTCCGGCGGCGAAGGCGTAGGAGAACGGCGGCCCGCCGGGCACGGCCAGCGCGGCGGCGGTGCCGAGCAGGGATCCGGCGGGGGCGCCGACGAGGAGGGTGCGCCCGGCTGCGGCCCGGTCGCCGAGGCCGAGCCAGGAGTAGGCCCGGTGGGACAGGGTCTGGTCCCAGACCCAGCCGATGAGCGCCCCGGCGAGCAGGGTGAGCGTCCCGGCCGGCAGGCCGAGCCGGTCCTGCGGGCCTTCGAGGAGAGGCGCGCCGAGGAGGTAGGCGAGGCCGGGCAGGGCGAAGATCACCCCGCGCAGCAGGCAGGCGGTGAGGGAGACCTTCCAGGGGTCGGGGGCGGCGCCCGGGTCCGGGAAGGAGCGGGGGACCCGGGCGTAGAGCTCCTCGGCGAGGCTGAAGGAGTCGTGGCGGCCGTAGGCGAGCCGGATGTGTTCGTCCGTCATGCCGTCGGATTCGAGGATGGCGGCGATCTCGTCGGGGTGGACGGCGGCGGAGATGAACGCGCCGAGGCGTTCGGCGAGGTCGTCCATGGGGTCGGCGGCCGGGCCGGGGCCCTCGCGGCGCGGGCGCGGGACGGCCGGGAGCGTGTCGGCGCCGGAGCCCGCGACGGGCGGCTTGAGCCAGAGGGATCCGCTCACCACAGGCTCCCGTCGGCGGCGAGTTCGCGGTACCAGGGGTCGGCGAGCCGCTGGGTCCAGCTGTCGCCGGCGTGGACGGGCAGCACGGGCTGGCCGGCGAGTTCCCGGTAGATGTGCCGGAAGCCGTCCACGGACTGGTGGAGGGTGAACTTCTCCACCACCCGTTTGCGGGCCAGCCGGCCGAGTTCGGCGCGGCGTTCGTCGTCGCGGAGCAGCGCGAGGGTGGCGCGGGCCATGGTCTCGGGCTCGCGCGGCGGGACGACCAGGCCGGTGTCGCCGACGGCCTCTCGGACCCCGCCGACGTCGGTGGAGACGGTGGTGCGTCCGCAGGACATGGCCTCGATGATGCTGAAGGGGAAGCCCTCGCTGATGCTGGAGAGCATCACGATGTGGCCCGCCGCGTAGGCCTGGGCCACCTGCTCGATGCGGCCCTCGTACGTGATCCCGTCGCTCACCCCGAGTTCGGCGGCGAGGCTCTCCAGCCGGAGCTTGTACTCCTCGCAGCCGGCCGGGACCGGCCCGAAGAGGCGCAGCCGCAGGGCGGGCAGCTCCTCGCGCATGAAGGCGTAGGCCCGGATGAGGGTTTCGAGGTCCTTGATGGGGTCGATGCGGCCGCACCAGCTGAGGGTGGGCACGTGCGGTTCGGGGCCGGCCTCGGGGAAGGCGTGCGGGTCGACGCCGTTGTAGACGGTGCGGATGCGCTCGGAGTCGGCGCCTCCGCGCTCCTCCCAGCGGCGGTTGTACCGGTTGCACGGGGTGATCAGGTCGGCCTGCCGGTAGCCCTCGGTGTTGAGCTCGCGGTAGAAGCCGAGCATGAGCGCCTTGACGGGCCAGCGCTGTCCGGCGCTGCGGTAGCCGAGGTAGCGCTCGCGCAGGTAGATGCCGTGCTCGGTCAGCAGGAAGGGGACGCCGTCGAGGTGTTTGGCGGCGAGGGCCGGGAGGGTGGCGAGGCCGCTGCTGACGGCGTGGGCGACGCTGTCGGGCGGGATGCGTACGCCGAGCGGGCGCAGCGCGTGTTCCAGCAGGTCGGTGGCGGTGAGCGCGTCGTGGATGGTGGGCTCGGCCGCGGCGGTGGTGAGGCCGGGGCGGGTCCATACGGTCATCAGCAGCCGCAGAACCGATTCGGAGCGCAGGGCCGGGGCCAGTTTTCCGGCCCGGGCGAGGATGGCCAGTTCGCGCAGGGCCGCGGAGAATCCGTGCCGGGCGGGGCCGCCCGCGGGATCGAGCAGGGAGAGCAGGAAGGCTTCGTAGACCTCGGTGAAGCGGCGGTGGGCCTTGCCGCGCAGGGCCGAACGGCGGCCGCGTCCGGGGGGAGGACCCCAGAGCGGGACGGCGGTGTGCCGGTAGACGTTGCGCGGCAGTTCCCAGGTGACCGGCTCGCGTCCGGAGCCGGTCAGGGCTATGACGTTGAAGTCGACCTCCGGCATGCCGCGTACCAGTTGGTCGCACCAGGTGCTGACGCCCCCGTGGACGTGCGGGTAGGTGCCTTCGGTGAGCATGGTGACGTGACGCCCATGACTCATGCGGTGTGTCCCCCCAGGACGGAAAAGGGGCCGGCGCCCGTGGGTGTGCGGAGCGCCGGCGCTGGGTGTTGCTCGTGACGGCTTGCGGGACGGACGGTCAGCTGAACGGCCCGAACGCGACGGACGGTCGGCCGAGCAGCCGGATTGTGAGGACGGTCAGCTGGGCAGCTTGAGCGTGACGGCGCTCTGGAGCAGTTCCGGAGCGGCCCAGGCGGAGCGGCTGCCGGCGTACGCGGTGCCGAAGTCGGCGGTGCCGAGCAGCATCTGCTTCTTCGTCCCGGTGGGGGCGGTGACCGGGGCGACGACTCCGGACGGCGCCTTGACGGTGACGGTGGTGCCGATGCGGTAGGCGGTGACCTTGCCGTCCGCGAGGGCCTTGTCCCAGGCGGCGCGGCGCTGGAGCTCGACGCCGGTGTCCTTCATGGACTGGTTGACGATCGGCGCACTGGGCGCGTAGAGCGTGCGGTAGGTGTCGAGGACCTGGTTGAGCACGGGGTAGAGGGTCCGGTCCTCGGCCAGGTTGGCCTGGTGGACGTAGTGCGGGCGGGGGTCGTTGGCCAGCACGTGGCGCAGGGCGGTCCGGGCCTCCTGCGGGACGATGTACTGGAGGTAGCCGGTGTTGACGTCGAGCGCGGCCGGCAGGCAGGTGGAGGTTCCCGGGTTGTCCTCGCAGGCGCCGCTGCCGCCGGCGGCGCGGCTGGTGTAGATCCAGTTGTACTCGTCGGCCATCTCGGCGTTGGTGCCCGTGTTGTAGTACACGTTCATCGGGTGCCGCGGGACGGTGAGGGCCGCTCCGACCGCCCGCTGGGCGGGCTCGCGGGAGTTGTCGCTGCCGGCCCACTTGACCCCGGTGTCGGCGAGGGCGCCGGCCAGGTTGGGGTTGTCCACGGGCTGCTGCGGTGCGGTCTTCAGGCCGGAGTGCTCGCCGGTGACGAGCTCGGTCCGGTCGGTGGTGATGCCCTTGGAGGCGGCCCAGTTGTTGTTGTCGCGGATCTGGGCGGCGATGTCGGCGCGGCTCATGTACTGGACGGCGCCCTGGGCGTTCTTCGTGCACGTCCAGGGGACGACGGCGGTGTTCTGGACGCAGCCGAGGAAGGGGTGCGTGTAGGTGTGGTTCATCCAGCGGTACTTGGCCCGGTCGGCGACGAGCTGGGCGGTCAGGGCGTCGACCCCGCCGTTCTCGGCCTTCCACTCCTCGCCGGCGCCCCCGTTGAAGAGCATGTCGAGCTTGAAGTTCTTCGACGTCTGCCACTGCGCCGCGTACACGGCGTCGGCGGCGCTCATCCGGATGGTGCTCTCCTTGCCCTCTCCGCCCGCGCAGGCGTAGTCGCCCGGCGTGCAGTTGAGCTCCTTGTTCCAGCGGGCGTCGGGGGCGAAGACGTCGTCGACGTGGACCGCGAAGTAGTTGCGGCTCTGGCCGAGGTGGACCCCCTGGGTGAGCCAGTCGACGATGCCGCGGGCCAGCAGCCGGAACTGCTGCTGGTACTGGTTGTAGCCGAAGGTGACGACCAGCTCTTTGCGCCCGTCGTGGGCGTACTCGCCGACGAGCGAGGCCCGCCCGGAGCCGACGGGGGCGTCGAGGTAGCTGGTGTAGCCGGGGCGCGGCTTGCCCATGAACCCGAAGCTCTCGGGGACCAGCGCGGAGTTGTCCTCGAAGGTGACCTGTCCGCCGAGGTAGGCGAAGGGGCCCGCCTTGCCGGCCGGGGTGACCGCGGCCTGGGTGCCGTCGAGCTGGCCGCTGTAGCCGCCGTTGTCGGTGTACTCCAGCCCGACGCCCGGGTGCGACCAGGTGTAGGCGTCGACCTGGCGGATCCCGTACGTCGTCTCGTACGCGGCGAGCGCGGCCATCTCGGCCGAGCCCTCGCCGAAGGGGTTCTCGTTCGGCAGGACGACGCCCTGGTACTTGGCGCGCGGCCGGCCGTCGAGCGTGTCGCTGAGGAACGCCGCGTTGATGACCGGGCGGCTCGCGCTGCCCAGCTCGACGCGGGTGTACGGGACTCCCGTGTCCCGGAGTTCCGCGGTGACCGCCTGGACCGAGCTGCCGCCGTCGTCGACGACGAGCACCTTCAGGTCGACACGCGGTGCCTCGGCCGCCTGGGCGGTCGAGGCGGGTACTGCCACGGACACCAGGGCTGCGGCGGCCATGACGGCGGCGAGCCTGTTCATCCGATTCTTGTTGACCATTTCGGCCTTTCCCCCCGCAGGCATCCCTCGACACGGCCCATGGCGGACGGCCGGGCCGGGGAGGCTCTGTGGAAATCATGCAAAGGAACCCCGCGTCCCCTTGCGAGAGTGGACCGAGTCTCTCGGACCTCGTCAGGTCTACGAGGCAAACCTGGAGCAGAGTCCACGGATGGGTGAACCTGGCAGCCCCTTGATCGAACAACTTGCCAAACCTTCGAGTGGCGTGCGGGCGAGTCCGTACGCGTAGGCTCATTTCTGGCGGCCGTCGGGCCCGAATACGATCGCTACGGATGGCCGTCCACCCACTCGGCCCACACACACAAACGGAAGCGAGACTTCACCACCGTGACTGCTCTGACTCTCAGCACTGCCGGCGCGGCGACGCTCCGCGCCGACGCCCTCGTCGTCGGCGTCGCGAAGGGCCCCAAGGGCCCGTTGGTGGCCGCCGGCGCCGAGGCCGTGGACAAGGCGTACGACGGTAAGCTCGCCGGCGTCCTCGAAGCGCTCGGCGCCTCGGGTGCCGAAGGCGAGATCACCAAGCTGCCGGCTCCGGCAGGCCTCAAGGTCCCGGTCGTGCTGGCGGTGGGGCTCGGCTCCGTCCCGGAGAAGGACGAGTCGTTCGACGAGGAGGTGCTGCGCCGCGCCGCCGGCGCCGCCGCCCGTGCGCTGCACGGCAGCAAGAAGGCCGGCTTCGCCCTCCCGCTGGAGGACGCCTCGGCCGTCACCGCCGTCGCCGAGGGCGCGCTGCTGGGCGCGTACGCGTTCACCGCCTACCAGGGCGGCGAGAAGAAGGCCGGCAACGGCAAGGACTCCGGGCCGAAGCAGCCGCTCGCCGAGGTGGCCCTGCTGGGCGCCAAGCCCCGCGACAAGGAGCACAAGGCCGCTTCCGAGCGTGCCGCGGTCGTCGCGACCGAGGTCAACATCGCCCGTGACCTGGTGAACACCCCGCCGAACGACCTGACCCCCGAGGCCTTCGCCGCGGTCGCCTCCGCGGCCGCGAAGGAGAACGGCATCAAGGTCCAGGTGCTGGACGAGAAGGCTCTGGTCAAGGGCGGCTACGGCGGCATCATGGGCGTCGGCAAGGGCTCCGAGAACCCGCCGCGCCTGGTGAAGCTCACCTACACGCACCCGAAGGCGGAGAAGACCCTGGCCTTCGTCGGCAAGGGCATCACCTACGACTCGGGCGGCATCTCCCTGAAGCCGGCCGGTCACAACGAGACGATGAAGTGCGACATGGCCGGCGCCGCCGCCGTCTTCGCCTCCGTCGTCGCGGCCGCGAAGCTGGGCCTGCGGGTCAACGTCACCGGCTGGCTCGCGCTCGCCGAGAACATGCCGTCCGGCTCCGCCACCAAGCCGGGTGACGTCCTGCGCATGTACAGCGGCAAGACCGTCGAGGTCCTCAACACGGACGCCGAGGGCCGCCTGGTCCTCGGTGACGCGCTGACCAAGGCCTCCGAGGACGCCCCGGACGCGATCGTCGACGTCGCCACCCTGACCGGCGCCATGGTGCTCGCCCTCGGCGACCGCACCTTCGGGGTCATGTCGAACGACGACGCCTTCCGCACGTCGATCCACGAGATCGCCGAGGAGGTCGGCGAGTCCTCCTGGCCGATGCCGCTGCCGGCCGAGCTGCGCAAGACCATGGACTCCCCCACCGCCGACATCGCGAACATGGGTGTCCGCATGGGCGGCGGCCTGGTCGCCGGCCTCTTCCTGCAGGAGTTCGTCGGCGAGGGCATCACCTGGGCCCACCTCGACATCGCCGGTCCGGCCTTCCACGAGGGCGCGCCGCACGGCTACACCCCCAAGGGCGGCACCGGCTCGGCCGTGCGCACCCTGGTGCGGCTGGCCGAGCGCACCGCCACGGGCGACCTGGGCTGACGGCCCGGATGTGAGACGTGACGCACCCCGGGCCCGGGTCAGGGCCCGGGGTGCGTTCGGCTTATGGCGAAACGCCGGGGAACCGTACGTTTCTACGCATCGGTAACCCTCGCCTCGTACAGAAGCTCCGTCCACAGTCCGGGCCCGGCGTCCCGCGTTCCCCCGACAAATGCGAAGATGGGTTCTCGGCAGGACAGGGCCCCCACCACAGGGCCGAAGAAACAAGCGGCCGATTACCAGCCGCCGCCCGGTCACAGAGGACCGGTGCCCGGCGCACATGCATGGAGGACGTGACGTGGCGAACGACGCCAGCACCGTTTTCGACCTAGTGATCCTCGGCGGTGGCAGTGGCGGTTACGCCGCGGCGCTGCGCGCATCCCAGCTGGGTCTGGACGTTGCCCTGATCGAGAAGAACAAGCTCGGTGGCACCTGCCTGCACAACGGCTGCATCCCCACGAAGGCTCTGCTGCACGCGGGCGAGATCGCGGACCAGGCTCGTGAAGCCGCCCAGTTCGGTGTCAAGGCCTCCTTCGAGGGCATCGACATCGCGGGGGTCCAGAAGTACAAGGACGAGGTCATCTCGGGCCTGTACAAGGGCCTGCAGGGCCTGGTCGCCTCCCGCAAGGTGACCTACATCGAGGGAGAGGGCCGCCTCTCCTCCCCGACTTCCGTCGACGTGAACGGCCAGCGCATCCAGGGCCGCCACATCCTGCTGGCGACCGGCTCCGTGCCGAAGTCGCTGCCGGGCCTGAACATCGACGGCAACCGCATCATCTCCTCGGACCACGCGCTGGTCCTGGACCGCGTGCCCGAGTCCGCGATCGTCCTGGGCGGCGGCGTCATCGGCGTCGAGTTCGCCTCGGCGTGGAAGTCCTTCGGCTCGGACATCACCGTCATCGAGGGCCTCAAGCACCTCGTGCCGGTCGAGGACGAGAACAGCTCCAAGCTGCTCGAGCGCGCCTTCCGCAAGCGCGGCATCAAGTTCAACCTCGGCACCTTCTTCGACAAGGCCGAGTACACGGAGAACGGCGTCCGCGTGACGCTGGCCGACGGCAAGACCTTCGAGGCCGAGGTGCTCCTGGTCGCGGTCGGCCGCGGTCCGGTCTCGCAGGGTCTGGGCTACGAGGAGCAGGGCGTCGCGATGGACCGCGGCTACGTCCTGGTCGACGAGTACATGCAGACCAACGTGCCGACCATCTCGGCCGTCGGTGACCTCGTCCCGACCCTCCAGCTCGCGCACGTCGGCTTCGCCGAGGGCATCCTGGTCGCGGAGCGTCTGGCCGGTCTCAAGACCGTCCCGATCGACTACGACGGTGTCCCGCGCGTCACCTACTGCCACCCCGAGGTCGCTTCCGTCGGCATCACCGAGGCCAAGGCCAAGGAGATCTACGGCGCGGACAAGGTCGTGGCCCTGAAGTACAACCTGGCGGGCAACGGCAAGAGCAAGATCCTCAAGACCGCGGGCGAGATCAAGCTCGTCCAGGTCAAGGACGGTGCCGTGGTCGGCGTCCACATGGTCGGTGACCGGATGGGCGAGCAGGTCGGCGAGGCCCAGCTGATCTACAACTGGGAGGCCCTGCCGGCCGAGGTCGCGCAGCTCATCCACGCGCACCCGACCCAGAACGAGGCGCTCGGCGAGGCCCACCTGGCCCTGGCCGGCAAGCCGCTTCACTCCCACGACTAATCGTCACGGGCGCGACGACCACTTCCGCACATTCGTTAGGAGCAACTGAAACCATGTCGGTTTCCGTAACCCTTCCGGCGCTCGGTGAGAGCGTCACCGAGGGCACTGTCACCCGCTGGCTGAAGGCCGAGGGCGAGCGCGTCGAGGCCGACGAGCCGCTGCTCGAGGTGTCGACCGACAAGGTCGACACCGAGATCCCGTCGCCCGTCGCCGGCATCCTGGCCTCCATCAAGGTCGCCGAGGACGAGACCGTCGAGGTCGGCGCCGAGCTGGCCGTCATCGACGACGGCTCCGGCGCCCCGGCCGCTGCCGCGGCTCCGGCCGCCGAGCCGGCCGCCGCCGCTCCCGCCCCCGTCGCC